>DATETJ010000011.1 GCA_035283685.1 Candidatus Bathyarchaeia archaeon | reverse complement strand
CTCTACCAAATCTCCCTAACGTCGATCTCAGTCGATGATTTCCTGAGCAAACAGTGGAGATGGAACGAACGACTGCTGCCGTTCAGAGGCGTACGCAACAAAGACGCCGTCATTTTCCCCAAAAAAATCGATGATAAATACGTCATGTTTCACCGCTTGGAACCAGACATGTGTGTGGCGTACTCCGACGACCTCAAGCGATGGTATGACATCAGAGTCTTGATGAGACCGAGAACGAGAAGCTGGGACTGCTGGAAGGTCGGGACTGCTGGAACTCCCATCGAACTCAACGAAGGCTGGCTCGTTATCTATCATGGCGTGAGCTTCGAAAAAGTCTATTCGTTGGGCGTACTTCTGCTGGATAGGGACAACCCTGAAACCATTCTCTACCGCCCCAAAACACCCATACTAACACCCGTCACCGACTACGAACGCTTCGGCAAAGTACCCAACGTAGTATTCAGCTGCGGAAACGTACTCATCAACGACGAAGTCTTGGTGTACTACGGAGGCGCCGACAGCGTGATGTGTGTAGCAACATACGAACTAAACGAACTAATGCCCAAAAAATAAAACTCCAACTAACCAAACGCTCACCCGAATTTGCGCGCGCCCGGGAAACATCACCCGGGTTCACATCCCAACGATCCTTCACAGGAAAGCATACAATAGAAAAAAAAGGGAGTTGCGGGAGATATCGCCACTGCGGTGGGGGTTCAAATCCCCCCCAGTCCACTAACTGCTCAACTCTTTTTCGCACTTTAACATTCTCAGAAATATTCTAAGAAAAAACATATAAATCTCCCCACCTAGGATAAACCGCACAAAACGGAAGGCTGCAGAATGAGTGAAGAGAAAAAATACACTGAGAAAGAAGCTCACAAAAAATTCGCCGTTGATCTCTTCAACTTGACTTGGACTCTCATGGACAAGAAAGACAGAACCAAAGACGATGACGACAAAATGGTTCACGCCACCCATGCTTCTCGTTTTCACTGGGGTGAAATCGGCACGCCTTTGGAATTTGAACGCGGCGAATGGCAGATCAGTCGCGTGTATTCCGTTTTAAACCGACCGCAACAAGCATTGTACCATGCCCAAAGATGCCTAGAAATCTGTCAAGCCAACAGTATCGGAGACTGGGACATAGCGTTCGCTTATGAAGCGGTAGCGAGAGCCCACGCTGTTGCAGGACAGCAAATTGAATGCGAGAAATACCTGCAGTTGGCAAAAGAAGCTGGAGAGAAGATTAAGGAAAAAGGAGACCGAGACTACCTTTTCAGTGAACTGGGCACGATTCCTCAGCTCAAGAAATAGCATGTTAGTCTTTGATCGCCTTTTGCAGAACGTTGAAGGCTTCATCTAAGTTGGGTTTATCTGGGTTCACGTAGCCCAAGCCCAGTCTTATCATGTTTGACTTCGCCAACTTGTTGTCGTTTCTGAAGAGGAAGAAGGCTCCGGGAACAGCAGCTGAGCTATGGCGTGGTATCGTGTGCTCGTTTATCCATCGGTGCGTATCCTTCACTGGCAGTTTGACCCAGAAAGTTATGCAGAAATCGTTTGGAAAGTACTCAAACCTTTTTTCGTCCAGTATTTCTTGGGCGTCCTGTTTCAGCCTTAAGTACTTTTGCTTGTTCTGTTCCATCGCTTCGTATCCTTCAGTTAACAGTTTTGTCATTGTGATGTCAACGATGTTTGAGAAAACGCCGACTGTACTCAGAGTGTCTGCGTAGAACTCGTCGATAAGCTGTCCGTCGGCTATGGCAACACCCATTTTCAACCCGCCCAGCCCATATGCCTTTGAAAAGCCTGTAGTGACAATTCCCAGCTTCTTGTCAACTGAGAAAATGCTTGGAATAGCCTCTCTGCTGAACTCGGCGTAAATCTCATCGCACACCACGTAGAAACCATGTTCTCGGGCAACGCCCATGATTTCTTTCAGCTCACTTGCATTGGACACAGCTCCGCTTGGCAGATGAGGGTTGGTCAGCACCAGAAGCCCTGTTCTTGAGGAAACGATTTTGCGCAGCCTGCCCACATTCAACCTGTAGTCTTCGCTTTCTTCTCTTTCCAACCTTCTGACAATCGGAAAATGCTCCTGCGCCAGTCTCAGCAGCGGCTCATAAGTTGGAAACTCAACCACCGCCTCTTTCTTGCTCGGGTTCTTCTCCCTCAACACTCTGATGACTCTGGCATTCTGACCTGACGCACCTTCGCTTGAAATGAACAGGTTTTCAGCTGCCACGTGATACCTCTTGGCCAAGAGCGCCACGGTTTCCGGGTTGCCACGCGCATAGTTCGTGCTGAGGTCAACCTCTCCCAAAGCCAGATTGTATTTGAATGTGGCTATGCCGCTGGAGCGGAGGTCATATTTCACTTTGGGCACTTGGACATACCATTGTAAATAAAGCGACTGATGCCTCATCGTCTATGCGCCTCGGCTTCACGTTAAAGGCTGTTTATGGCTTATCTCTTTTCTTTACTGTCTTCCGTTGCAGGTTCTTGTGGCTCTATGCGCACTTTTATCTCCGTTATCTCGTCGAATTCCTGTCTCACCTGTGCTTCAACCTGCGTTGCTATCTTGTCAGCTTCTTTCACGGTCATGTCAGGGTCAACCACAATGTGCAGGTCGCCAATCAGATGGGAGCCGAGTTTTCGCATGCGTATGCTGTGCACACTTTTGACATGCTTCACACCTTTAGCTATGTCAGCGATATCGGCGAGGATGTCACCGCACTGGCACGCATCCATTAAGACCAGTGAAGCCTCTTTAACAATTGAGTAAGAGACGCTGAACACGAAGAACGATATTATTACTCCAGCAACCGCGTCTGTTTGTCCAAGTCCGAAGTATGTGTTCAATGCTAGGCTAAAGAAGGCAGTGAAAGACGTCAGCACATCCTTAACTGAGTTCGTCGCATCTGCCTTAAGAGCCAGCGACGAGTACTTCTGGGCGCCTCGACGTTTGTACACAAAAAGCAACGAAGCAATCACGGTTGCCGCAAGCGCAACCGCCATGCCCAGCTCTGCATTCACTATTTGAGTCGGAGACAGGAATTCCAAATAAGACTCATAAAGAATCACCCCGCCCAGACCCACTAGAAAGAAGGCAGCCACAACGCTACTGAAGGTTTCAACCCTATAATACCCGAAGTGAAACTTGCCATCTGGAGCCTTTCTGGACAGGCGTAGACCAATCCAGACGATCAGAGATACAAAGGCATCCGCGAAGGACTGCACGCCGTCAGCAATTAATGCTAGGCTTAGTGAAGAGACTCCTACAATGACTTCAACTATGCCAACTAGCAAAGAAACTGCGAAGGCTCTCTCAGCGACTTCTCCGCCTTTAAAGAGTGAAGTTGACCCCAATTTTCCGTGTTCAACGCCCCAAACTTGACTTACGTATTAATTGTGAAACACTATTTCAACTGTTCGCAAATTTGAAGAGGGGTCTGTCAAATTTGGTCTTCATTTGCATAATATCAGACTGGGACGGCGACATCATCCCCCAAGAAACAATACACGAATCGCCAGAGATAACTCTTTTCAGAGATCGCAAACCTTTTCGGCATTCAACGCCCAAATAGTAAGTTGGTGATCTTTCTGGAAGAACAGAAGAATGTAAAATGGATTCTGATAATCTCCATCATCATGTTCTTCGCGTCTATTGGCTATGCACTGCCTTACTCTTATCCGGGTAGCATCCGCTCACTCTGGGATTCACTATGGTATATGATAAGCCGAATTGACACACTTCTCTTCATAGCCACAATCACAACGGGAACGTTGTTCACCACAAACTTCGCCAAGAAAGAGTTAATGTACAAACTAACAATCTACTTCTTCATCATATCAATGGGGCTATTCTTCATAGGCTTCCTAAAATGGCTGTTCACATTCCCGTGAGCACTGCCCTCCTTTCCAACGATACTCCCACTTTTTCTGCTCAACGCCTTAAGAGTTCCAGACACCCGGAGAACATGAACGGCTGCTGGCTTGCCACCTATGATAGTTATCGAAGCGATAGCCGCCCTAACCATCGGCAAAGCTTTGTGCCAGCATCTCAACACAATATGGCCTTTCTGCGTGTCAGATCTAACCATGAAAAGCCCTGCTTGACTTGCGCCGACCTCACCGAACAACCGCAAGACCGCACTCCAAATGGCGTCTGATACCGCTTTGTGTTCAAGTGATTCTTCGCTGTCAATCTTGAGGGCAAGATAGCGTCTTCTCACAAGCCTAGTCAACGCCCACGTGCCTCCTTGACAACTCGCACACCCGGTGCCACATAATCTGAGCTTTGCTTCCTCCTATTTCTCTCCACAACGCCCGCAGGATTCACTGACAAGGCTTCCAGTGCGCACGAAGCATCGACATCGAACAGCAGACTCAGAGCCGCGTAATCCTGAGGCTTGCGCAATAGCAGGGGCTCAGAAGCACCGCTTGAAAACACAATGGGCACACGAAAACTCTTTGCAATCGACGCTTCTCTACGCAACCGCGAAAAAAAGCCCACACTAAGGTTGACCTCTAAACTGCTGAGCATCTGCGCTAGGCAAATCTCAAGAGCTGCACCAGACGCTGAAGCCAGCTCAGCTTCAGCCCTGTCAAAAAACCGTTTCCGCGGATCCAAAGAGCGAAAGCACAGCAAGTCAACACGGCGGTCTTTAGCCGCCTGTCTCGCCATAACTTTCGAATTGCATATGGCAGCCAGAACCTCAAACTTGCTCCTAAACCGTCGCAGACCCGCAAGCAGTTCATCTGGGCTTTTCGGAGCGAGGTCTAATCTTGTTACAAAGTCTAAACCGTTTTCTTCGCTGATTTGGCGCATTTGGCTAACAGCCTCTTCCCTGATAGTTGCTGGCAGCGGCACCCCAATTTGACTGTAGCCTAGCTCTGCAGATTTGGCAATCAGACGTTTTGCCTGTTCTAGGTTAGTCCACGGTGCGCAGAGGCATAAGTCAACGAATCTCATCGAGGAAGCATCCCGATTTCACGGCATATCTCAACAACATCCTCAAACCGGCTCTTCTTGAACCTCAAACGCACACGAATCGGGTCAGCCAAAGCTAGCCTAAATTCGCCTTCAAAAGCCGCCTGTTTGTCCAAACGAAGGTAGAAACTGCCTTTCTCAACATGCTTGCCAATCTGGGTCATCAGGGTCTTCTTGTCCAAAGGGTTTAAGCCAGATGCAAAGGTTTCAACCACAGCCTTTACCATGTTCTTGTCTTTGATTTTCGCCTCTAACACCACAATGAGGTTCCCATGGTGTCCTTTAGCCGCGTTCTTTGTGAAGGAAATATTCTCAACATGTTCTGGAGGCAAGATATGTCTCAAAGCATCTAACACTTTGTCTTCGTCCTCAGTAGCGTGAGCAAAACAGCTGATGTCAACCTCAGAAACCGGCAGCGCTGCTTTAGACAAATAGACCACGCTCCTGCAACTCAGGTTTACTTCTTGCGCAACAACTGCTTAAGAGCCTTCACATTCTCCCTGTGTTACTCTTTCTCCTAGTGTCAACAGGCAAGCTCAGTTTCAACGCCGCTCGAAAATCCAGCCCAGCTTCTCTTAGTTCCTCTCTGCTGAAGACTCTGTCCTTGTGAGTCTTGGCGAATTTTTTCAAAGTTGTTGCAGCTGCTTCTTCACTCAGAACCTGTCACCAAAATCTACTGATTTCAAGTTCTGATTTAAAATTAACTAGAGTCATACCGCAAAATTATTAAACAAGTTTTGTGTGCATGCAGTATTTAGAAATGTGAGGTATTGAAAAACAGGGATGATTCCGAAAGAATTCTTCATTACGAGCGGAAAAGCAGTAAGCCCTGTATCGGAACTGAACGCGTTCGACCTCGCTCTCAAAAAAGCTGGCATCGGTCAATGCAACCTTGTGTGTGTGAGTTCGATTCTGCCTAAAGGCTGCGCTGAAGTTGAAAAACACAATATTGATGCGGGCGCAGTCACATTTGCGGTGTTAGCCAGAATGGATGGAGACGAGGGCACAACTATCGGTGCGGGAATCGCTTGGGCTTGGGCGCGCAGCAAGAGATACGGGTTGGTTGCAGAGGCTCACGGTTTCATGGACAAGAAAGCTCTCGAAGAGACATTAGATTGGAAAATCAAAGAAATGGCGAAAATCAGAGGCATCCAGATCGGCCCCATTGAAAAGCGTATGGAAGTCCAACGAGTGCCCATGGACAACTACGGATGTGTAATCTCCGCTCTAGTCTACTACAAGTAAGAAGCCATTTTTACACAGGCAAACGCTTGCTTTCTTTTTTCTCATCTGTCCGTTTGGCTAAGAGTGTCTAGGCTTCTCTGCTTTTACCTTTATGATGAAGCCCGCGGATCTCTTTGCCAGCGCTGGTTAAACCTCTGAAAACCCGTCCATGTTGCGCTTTTTTGGTGATCCAGTTTATTTTGTTGTCAGCTCTGATGACTGGATGATTAGGGTCAACCATGATTACCTCATACCACTTGTGGAGCCCGTCTTGCCAAACCCAATAGGAATTCAAAACCTCCAGATTGGGGAATCTTCGCGCTGCGCGTTCTTCAGCGATTAGTTTAAGGCTCTTCCCCAGTTTAAGCTTGGTAACACCCATACGTTTCTGTCGACGGCCAGCTTTAGGTCTCTCTCGTCTCCATCCGGATCTCCGCACTCTCACGCGCGCCATAATGTAGCCCTGTTTGGCTTTGTATCCCAGCTTGCGTGCTCTATCCAAACGAAGAGGCCTGTCAACCCTCAACACAGCGGGTTCTCTGCGCCACTTGATAACACGTTGCTTCATCAAGTCTTTGACAAAAGAGTCTTCTGGCTTGTTCCACGCTTCGGCAAGATACTTATAGGCCACACTAGTTCAGCTCCTGTTTACAGTTCAACCTCAAAGGTTACATCCTAACGGACTCAGCGTCCGTACACGGCTTGAACCCAGCATACGAAAAAACAACTAATAAACCTTTTTAAGAAAGTCGAGCTTCTCCGACGTTACCCTACGGTTTTCCTTATGCTGCAGCAAGCGGCTTTTTTGAAGATTAGTAGACTGAGACTTTCTCGACTCCTCTTACCTTTAGAAACTTGGGAACTAATTCGCCAGGGATTTTTGCTTCTGCAATGAGAGGCCATTACACATATGGCTTTGGAGACACGGCGCAGATTACCCCCTTGCTCAAAATGCTCACACTAGGGCACGAATATGCTTGCCCACCAATCCACGCGGGAGGCTTACGTTACCACGGCATGGCGCCGGCAATATCATTCCTCATCCAAAAAAGATACATGCGCTCAGTTGCCTACAACCAAAACGAAGTCTTCGAAGCCGCGCGCATTCTGGCACGGACAGAAGGCATGATCATTGCGCCTGAGTCCGCGCACAACCTGAAATACGCCATCGACGCGGCTCTAAACTGCAAACGCACAGGCGAGAAGAAGGTGATAGCCTTCAACGCAAGCGGACACGGCTTACTCGACCTATCAGCCTACGAAAGCTTCCTAGCAGGGAAGCTGGAGGACTATGAGCCAGTGGAAATCAACGTTCCAAAGTTTAATGCCTGAATCCTACTCTCCTTTCTCCTTTTTTCTATTTGTCCACCAGAGTCGCCTTCTTGATCAGCAAGTAGCCGCTTGCGCCCTCCCATACCTTTTGAGTCTCGGTTAACTCGATTCGCTTCCTGAAAAAAGGCGCATCTAAGACTAGGGTTTCGTATTCGCCTCCTTCCCCAACCAACGAAACTTGAAACTCTCTGTTCAACTCGACTAACTCGTTGATTGTCTCTGTGTCGATTTTTCTTCCAAGCCACTCTGACGTAAAACCGTGAGCGTAAACACCAACTATAATGGTTTTCATTCTCAACTGGACTATTTCCTTCAGTATATTTGATGGATCTTCATGCCACAGTGGAGCAACATGCTTCAGGTTTAACTCTAGGCATATTCTGTCAATGCGTTCCTTTTGATAATGCGAAGCTATTCCGCCTGAGACCACGGCGTCAACTGAAAGTCGGGCGAGCACTTGCTTGAGATCTGTGAGTTCCGCTTCCCTTACACCAGACGTTTCAGCTTTGATCAATGGAATGCCCACAGCTTCAGCGAACAAATCTGCCAAGTGAATGTTCGGGTAATGGAACATCCAGCTGTCAGGTCGTTGTGGTACCATTGTTATCAGGTTTACCACCTCAACACCTTGTTTTAAGATTCGGCACAGGGCTAACACAGAGTCTTTTCCACCTGTGACTAGAACGGCTACTCTCAAAGGCTACAACCGCTAGTTTGATGTCTTATACACGCTAATAAGTTGCAGCATGAAAGTGGCTACGGCCTTACTCCTAGCCAGCACCTAATAATAGACCGTCGCCCATCTTTTCTCTTTGAGCCAAAACTGCTCATAATAGCTCTCACATTGCTGGAGGGCTTCCTCAACTGGAAGATTCCATAATGGAACTTTCATCACCCCCCAGTCACACTCAACATCCCAAGCGTTGACTTCCAACGCAAAGATGTCACTTGGGTGAACGAAAGAGGGATTAGCGAGTTTCTTCCTGTTCAAGATCAGCGAAGCAAACCGAAGTGGGAAAGCGTTTTCATGCGTCTGGGCCAACGAGTGAACTATGCCCTCGACTTTCTGACGCGTGAAGCCCGTATTTACCACATCATCAACAACTAAGACGCACTCCGCTCTCTTTGCGAGTTCATAGAAGTAGGTTATCCATTCTAGGCTTGGAAAATACGATTCAATTTGATGTTGCATGTAAATGTGTCTTTGCGCCACTAGAGGCACGAAATTCCCAATTGTTCTGTTCATTCTGGCTAAGCCATAAGCTATTGGTAATCCCTTCAGCACCACACCTAGAATCAGTGTTTTCCTGATGGTGAGTTGTTGGTTAACCTTCTCGTTGAGTCGCTTCAATAGTCTCTGAGCTACAAGACTTCTTTTCATCTAAGCGAAAGTCCAAGCCTAACACAACTGTATGCTTTATTACGTTTTCGAGCGGCTAAGGCGGGCGTTTGCCTTCTTCATCAATGCATTAGTTATTCCAAGCCATTTGTTAAAACCGTCGGGCGAACTTGGATAGTTTGAGTAATGAGTCTTCATTTTCCTAAGTAGACTGGCTGTGTCACGCAATCGGCGGAGCATCGACAGCTTCCCGAAGCCATAGAACGCTCGCCTCGTCTTATCCGATATCCTCAGATGGAGGTCTTGCCCTTCACTTACCCTTAACAGATCGTCTTCTGTGATGAGTCTGTACCTCATGCCGTAATCGATTTCTTCGTTGCCCACGCTTTTCAACAGGAATAGTCGAAAGATGTCTAAGCCTGCTTGCTTGGCTCCGTAACCCTTCATGTAATCTGCGTTGTACTGCCACAAACCCTCGCGACTCACGTCATCCTTCTCAAGAGCGTTGGCAATGGCTTTTCCAGCTAGGCTGCCGCCCATCAGAGATGGACCGATGCCTCCGCCATGGATGGGGTTGACTTGACATGCTGAGTCGCCGACTACCATTATGCCGTTGCCAGTCATGCAGTCTAGGGGTCGTCTGGTCGGCACGTACCAGCTTCCGCCTTTGATCATGGTTGAATTATTAAACTTGGATTTCGGGAGTATCTTCTGGTAGAACTGATTTTTTGGATTCGGGAAGCCTTTAATCATCGCTACGCCCAAACCCACATTGATTCTGTTCTCGCCTTCTGGAAAGATCCAATGGTAGCCGCAGGGAGTTTGCGTCTGGTCTAGGTAAATCTCACAGAACTGAGGGTTGAAGTCGTCGCCTTCAAGTTGCCTAATCTCCCTGTAACAGGCTTCCACATCTTCATTTTTCACGCTTAGGTCGATTCCTAGTTCCTGGGGCAAGCCTTTGCGCAATATAGCTGTGAAGCCGCTGGCATCGATCACCACTTTGCTCCGCAAATCGATTGTGGCGTCTTTTTCCATGTCTTTTGATGTGATTCCAACTGTGAAGCCGTCTTTGACTTCAGGTTGCAGTGCAATTGTTGAGTCCATTAGCGTAACTCCAGCATCTATTGCATCGTTCAGGAGTCTTTGCCCAAAAGCATGCCTGTTCAAGATGAAGCCGTAAGTCGTTGCACTTTTGACTGTGAAGACCGTCTGCATGTCTGGCGAATAGACTTTGATGCCTTCTATTCGAGTTCGCAATTCTTCGCCGCTTGGGTAAGATAATCCCAATCGGTCGAAGTGATGTTTACCTACAGCGTCGCCACAAACTTTCTCGCCTATTTCGGCGCGTGGTTTTCTGTCGATGAGGCATACTTTTAGGCCAGATTTAGCCACTGTTTTGGCGGTCATCGAGCCTGCGGTTCCTGCGCCGACCACAATCACATCGAACTTCTTCATGCCAAGCCGCCTTCTGAAAGCCTGATGTGTTTTTTATACCTTGTTGCTTAGGTAAACTCTTATAAATCATGAAGTAACCTCGACCACACTAGGTGTGGGGCAGTGAGCTCACAGCTTACATTGAACAATGAGCTTCGCAAACTCGTTGAGGCTCGGATGGAGCAGACTTTGAGAGGTATAGAAGACACGCTTAAGCGCATACTCGAGCACCAAGAACTAAGCTTAGAAAACTTAAAGGCGGTAATCCAAAGCTTGGAAGAAAGCTTCACTCTGCTGTCTCAGAAGTGGAACCTTGAAATACTCTACACATTATTCCTGAAAAACACTGTTGGGTTCAGCGGCTTGAAAAAAATTCTCGGTGTGAACTCCCGCACGTTGTCGGATAAACTGAAAAGCCTGAAGCAACATGGCTACATCGGGAGAAAAGTGGAGACAGAACCGCCTTTAAGGGTGGAATACTCTCTGACAACAAAGGGAAAAAACACGGTTCTGCTGGCGCTGCCACTACTTTATTATTCTGCGGTCTAGCTTTGATTAGCTTGTTCCAAGAACTTGGACGCCTATCTGAGCGATGATTAAAACGCTTAACGGTGCCGTTCTTGCCCAAATTCAAGTGTAAGAAATGCAGTAAGATTGCGATTGCCGAATTCGAGGCATGCTGCGATCATCCCATTGGATGCACTGAAAAATCCCCCGTATGCTGTGGGCAGTCAATGATCGAAGTTCTCGATGATTAGAGAAGGTCGCGTGTGTTGATCGCAGCGTCGAGTCGCTTTGAGTGATATTTTCGAAAAGAATAAAACAATTCGCACATGTAAAGAGACCAATCAGAAGAGGAAATGGCAATGCACACTTACAATAAGATCACGAGCACCAGAGGTCGAGTCGAAAGCAGCATTGTGAACAGGAAAGAGAGGGATAGACTTGTCGAAAAAGCCGAGGAAGCGTTAGGCAATGAGTGGTTCGGCTGGAAGGCCAACATCGACGGCTTCTGCCTTCAACTGTTCACCAATAGCGAGCATTTGTACGATTTCTGGATTGAAAACTGGTTCTCCATGAATCTAGACATAAAATCGCACGGTCGCCTTTACGCAGTTCTGGACCCTGAGTTCAACGGAGGGAAACCACACGCCTACTACAATCCAGAGACCAAGACGGCCATAATCTTCAATACTGAGTATTATGGGCAAGTGAAAAGCTGGGCATTGGGCATAACCTGCGACATAGCTGAAGACCAGCATGACATTCACAGCATACATGGTAGTTGCATCGAAGTCAACGGCAACGGCATAGTCCTGATCGCGCCAACAGGTACAGGCAAGTCAACTCACAGCTATGCATTGCTGAAGATGGAAGGTGCCCGTCTGCACAGTGACGACTGGCTGTATGTCAGATTCATTGGAGGAGTAAGAGGAAGAGCCAGTGCCGACATAAGCGAGAGAAAATTCTACCTGCGCACAAACATAGTTAGAGTGTTTCCAGAGATCAGGAAGCTACTCGACAAATGCAAGTTGGAAAACGTCGAACCATTGAGCCTAGCAGATGCTGACGCTCTCAAAACCAAAGGTGTGGATCCATCGTCCATTGAAAAAATGATGCAGGATCCTTACATTGCACATGAATATTCACGAGCAATGCTAGATCCCGTTTGGATATCAGGCGCCGACAAGTTTGTAGACACAACACGAGTGAGAAAAGTCATCTTGCTGAAGCGAGACAAGAACGATCCAGAGCTTATGAGACAACTGGACATGAATGAGGCTGTTGACTATCTGACGACGCAGCCTGAACAGTTTCTGAATCCGTACCTGATCGTTAGGACCCCCGAAAAGGTTGAGATCAGACAGGACTTCTTCAAACGGCTGTTCAAGTTTGCACCGTGTTACTTAGTCAACACTATCGAATCTGTTAATGTGGTTCAAGAAACAATCAGAGACGTAATCAGGAAGGCAGAGAATTGAGGCTTTCAAAATAGAAGCAGCCAAGCCTGTTGTGACCGTTAGTCATAATAAACAGGGACGAAGATTCCGTTAGGGAAGGATCATAACCCATGGCCGAACTGATTTTGATTCTGACTTCTGTTACCATCGTCAGCCTTGTATCTTTTATTGGCATCCTTTTTGTAGGGTTGAAACAAGCGATTGTCGGACGCCTCTTGATGGTGCTTGTCGGCTTCGCTTCTGGTTCGTTGATCGGTGTGGTTTTCTTTGACCTAATACCGGAGGCAGCTGAAACTGGGCAAGCCATTTGGCTATACATAGTTGCCGGGATAGTTTTCTTCTTTGTGATGGAGAAATTTCTGTACTGGCGGCACTGTCATGACGAAACGTGCAAGGTTCACAGTTTTGCGTACATGAACCTTATTGGAGATGGAATACACAATTTCGTGGACGGAGCGTTAATCGCTGCCAGCTTCTTGGTGTCCGCTTCGATAGGCTTTACCACATCTTTAGCAGTTGTGTTTCATGAGATTCCGCAGGAGCTGGGCGACTTTGGCGTTCTAGTATATGGAGGACTTGAAAGAAAGAAAGCGATGATCTATAATTTTCTGTCGGCTCTAACCGCGGTTGCTGGTGCGCTTGTGGCATACATATTGGCTTCGCAAGTTCAAAGCCTGCCTGAACTGCTGGTTCCATTCGCAGCAGGAGGTTTCATCTATATCGCTGCAACTGACCTTATGCCGGAACTCCACAAGAGAACCCAAGCAAAGGACTCGGTTATACAGTTGCTTACCCTCTTAGCGGGGATTGCGTTGATGTATATCCTTGAGACTGTTCTGCCGTCCCACTAACGTGAGACAGTCATTGCTCCTTCTTTCAGGCGTTCGTAGGCTTCCTTGGGTGTTTTGCTCCCAGCGACAATTTTCTCAAAGGGACAAAGGTCAGTCTTCTTCATATTCAGGATGTGGGGTACGAGGTTTTCGTATTCATGGTTTATGTGGTTGTTTTCCAACACATTTTTTCCGCATTGGCTTAAGGTGACGGCGTAGACTTCGCGAACATGGGAATAAGCGCAGAGTTGTGCAGCGGCCTCACCCACGATTCTGTCGGCCACCGCAGAGTTCTTCATGTCTTTTCCTATTCTCTCAAGAGCTGTCAGAAGCCCTCGGATTCCAGATGCGCTTGTCTCGAACAGAACTTGCCCATGCTTGGCGACGACTAGAGCATTATCGCTTTTTCTCAGTCGATCTTTTGCTATGTCCAAGTCGCGCAACGGGTGTTCACTTTCTTGCGTGTAAGAATTGCCAGACTCTTTCCCACTCAAAAAGAGTTCCGCATCTGTTCTAGATGCAATGTCCCAACCAAGTTGGCGAGTCGCCTTGTCGGATGGTTTTCGGGCAAGTTTATGCTTCAATTCCTCTAAAACCTCGGGGTTAACCCAGACTGTGACTCGTCGTCTGCTATCGCTGAGTTGAAACGTGGCGCCGATTCTTTCGGATTCTTTCCACGTCAGCCTTGTATTCCCGACAGTGCATTTTGTGGTCGTTTGAACTCCGTCTAGGATGCATGAGATGGGGGCAACGTATTTGAGCACAACTGTAGCGTGCAGTCGTGTATCGCCTTTTTTCACGCCAAGCTCTCGTAAGCCAACGAGACCCATGCGCACGCCCAGAGCTAAGAACGGACCAAAATGGCCATGAAGGTCGATAGCAGTGTGCATGATTACCTTCAGGTTTTCCCAATTGCGTTTTTGTGCAGTCATTTTGGTTTCACACGCTCGGTCGGTTCTATGGTGCTATTGCTGCGAGCTTGACTTGTTTTACTCCCTTTTTTGCCATGAGTTTTTGCATAAGGTTCTTGACGTGTTCAGCTTTGCCCTTTACCGCGATTATCTCTAGGCATTTATCTTTGGTCAGGTGAACATGCATGCTGGATGCTATGATATCTTCAAACTCGTGTTGGATCCGCATAACAGCGTTCAGTAAATCGGGCTTGTCAAAATAGTAGAGCAGAACCAAGGCGCCCATGAGTTCATCTGCCTCCTCTTGCATCCATTTGTGTTCAGTTATGAAGTTTCGAATAGCGTCGTGAACTGCTTTTGATCGATCAGTATATTTCATGCTCTTCCAAACTGTGTCAAACTCTTTTACAAGGGGGGATGGAAGGGAAACGCTGAGCCTTCTCGCGCCCACGTCTTGAACCATAGAGCATCACTTCCGATCTAGTACTTCTTAGAAAAGCCTTAATAAGCGTATTACAAGAAATAGTTTTCGTAATACACAGCGGGGGTTGTTGCGTGGCAACGAAAACAAAGATGCTATCGCTCATAGCCTTGATGGCAGCCTTAGCCAACATCTTATCAATTCCGCCTATAGCCGTGCCCATAGCCCCGAGGCTCACCGTGCACTTCACTCAACTGCCGATTTTCGTAGCAGGGATCTTGGCGGGACCGTTTGGCGGACTGATAACAGGAGCCGTTGGCGCGTTGTACATGAGCTTGTTCGTTGCTCAAATTCCATTCATAATCGGTGGTCTGGCCATTCTTGGATTGGCAACGGGAATCTTCGGCAAGAGATTTAGACCTTTTTTGGCAGGAGTGTTGGCGTGGCTTGTTCAGGCGCCGTATGTGGCTGTTACGGATTATCTTTGGTTCACGATTTCTTTGCAGAGGGCGCCTCAGGAGGCTTGGGCTATTGTCGTGCCTATAATGGTGACTCTGACCGTTGAAGCAGTGATAAGTTCAGCCTTGGCAGAAGTCATTGTTCGCTACTTAAGGAGAACAAAAATCGTAGAGCAAGTCTCTGCCAGATAGCGTCTTGCTTGCCCTTGGTTTCTTAGCTTTCCTTACGAACTTGGTTGAAACCTGCGGCTTGAAGACGTTAGTTGCGCTCTTCATATCCACAAAGAAGACTTCTGGCCAAAGCTGGGAATCCTCTTTCTTTCTTAGATTGATCCGCACGCTTGTTACGAGCGCGTTCTGCATGCATTCGATAATAGCAGATAATCTTAAATGTGCGAATGCTCGTAGTTTAGGTTGAGTGTATTCGCTGATAACTCCACATAAGGATTACCTGCAGAGGGTCAACATATGCGGCTGTTTCAATCGCGCGAACCAGACAACGTAGGTTTTGGAAGAGGAAGGCATCGGCGTCGTCACAGACATGGAATCCTCATTCCTGTCACTGAGCTTCACCCCGGTCAGAGAGGTTTGATAGCTGCAGTCAAAGCAAGCCCGAGGGTAGCGCAAAGATTGGCAGATCTGGGACTGACCCCTGAGACTAGCGTCTGCGTGGTCAAAACTGCGCCTTTCAACGGTCCTGTTGAGATCGTGGTTAGAGGAAGCAAGTTGGCAATCGGAAGAGAGATTGCCCAGAGCATTTTGGTTAAGACGAAGGGAAGTTAACTGTGTCTTCTTGCCACACGGTTGACTCCTCCAAAAATAGAACTGGGAGACAAAGAGCCAGTTTAACGATTGCTTTGGCTGGCAACGCAAATGTTGGTAAAAGTGCCATTTTCAACTGTCTGACAGGCTTGCATCAGCATGTGGGCAACTGGCCTGGAAAAACTGTGGAAAGAGCTGAAGGCAGTCTGCAGTTCAAAGGCTTGAACATTGAAATCGTTGATTTACCCGGCATCTACTCCTTCTCAACTTTCTCATTAGAGGAACTTGTTTCCCGTGAGTACATAGCGTTTGAGAAACCCGATGTTGTGGTAAACGTTGTTGATTCTTGTGTCTTGGAGCGGAACCTGTTTTTCACGCTGCAGTTGTTGGAAATGCAGGTTCCAGTGATCATTGCGTTGAATCAGGCTGATTTAGCCAAGGCAAAGGGCATAAACATCGATGAAAAAAGGCTGGGTGAATTCCTAGGTGTGCCGGCGGTTCCGACCGTTGGCATCAGGGGAACAGGCGTCTACGAGCTTGTGGAACATGCCATCAACATGTCTCAGGGCAAGATGCATGCAAAGCCAAAGGAAATTCGGTACGGCAAAGAAATTGAGGAAAGAGTGGAGCAGCTGGAAGCCCTTCTGCGAGGCACTAAGCTCACATATTCGCCGCGTTTTGCTGCTCTGAAACTGCTTGAAGCCGACGAAGAAATCCGAAAGCATGTTCAGGAGGTGAACGGCAAAGTTGTTGCTGCTTCTCAGGAACTTGCCAGAGAGATCGAGAGGATTCACGGTGAGTCTTGCTCTGTGGTGTTGTCTTCTGAAAGATACGCCGTAGCCAACAGAATCACGAGAGAAGTACAGCATATCACGCCCATGAGAAAACGCACTCTAGTTGATAGAATCGATGAATTGGCAACTCACAGAGTCTTCGGTTACATCTTGATGTTGGCAGTCATGTTCTCCGTGTTTCTCGCTATATTCTGGTTCGGTGGTCTGGCGTCAAAAATCATGTCAGACTTCTTCAACATTTTCAGACCCCAAACAATGGGTGTTGCTGAAAGCGTTCTCTGGGAAGGTGTAGTCGGCGGTTTTGTGGCGGCTGTTACCTTGGTTTTGCCCTATGTTTTGCCCTTCTATCTGCTTCTCACGGTGCTTGAGGATTCAGGCTATTTGCCTAGAGTTGCTTTTCTGCTCGATAACTTGACGCATAAGATGGGGTTGCATGGGAAAGCAATCATACCTATCATTCTTGGGTACGGCTGCAATGTGCCCGCGTGCTACTCCTGCAGAATCATGGAGACTCAGCGTGATCGTCTGACTGCGGCTTTTGTTGTAACTTTTGTGCCGTGCACGGCGCGTATCATAGTTGTGTTGGGTTTGGTGGCGGCTTTTGTGAACCTGCAGTGGGCTTTCGCTCTTCTCCTGATTGATCTGGTAATAATTTTCTTGATGGGTAGATTGGCGTTCAAAGCGATTCCCGGCGAGTCGATGGGCATGATAATGGAGTTGCCCTCTTTGCGTGTGCCGTCAAAGCGTGTTGTGTTGGTTCAGACTTGGGCACGGATCAAGTCAATATTGTACATGGTTTTTCCCATTTACATGGCTGGCGGTCTACTTCTCGCTGTCATGCAGTTTGCAGGCTTGTTTAAACCTGTTGAGACGTTGCTAGCGCCTGTGACAGTCTGGTGGCTTGGTCTCCCGGCAATCGCAAGCGTGCTTCTCCTATTCGGAGTCGTGCGCAAAGAACTTGTGGTAATCATGCCTGCAATCTTGTTCGGCACAGCAAACCTTGCAGAAGTCTTCACTCCAACTCAAATGATTGTTCTCGCGTTTGTAACCATGATTTATGTTCCCTGTGTCGCCACTTTCTTCATGCTCAAGAAGGAATTCGGATGGAAAACAACTCTGTACATAACGATCTTCGAAGTCGCCTTCGCAGTCGCATTAGGCGGAGTATTCTTCAGGTTGCTGGGCATGTTTAAGATAGTTTGAAAGTTTTCCACATTTCATTCAGAAAACTTTATTCAGAAACTTTAGTTAACGAAAAGACATGGCAACATCAAAAAGTCAATCAAAAACCATGGATGAATATGTCGCTAAATTCCCGAAAAATGTTAGAGATGTTTTACAGGAACTTAGGCGGGTAATTAGGGAATCAGCACCTAAAGCTGAAGAAACCATAAGCTATGGAATACCCACATTTGACCTCAATGGGAGGCACTTGGTGCATTTCGCAGCATACAAGAATCATGTCGGCTTTTATCCCACTTCATCAGGGATCAAAGCTTTCAAAAAAGAGTTATCTCCCTTTAAGACAAGCAGAGGGACTGCCCAATTTCCATTAAGCAAACCGATCCCGTTTGATCTTGTGAAGAAAATTGTGAAATTCAGAGTAAAAGAGAACGAGTCAAAGAGAAAATAATTCGAAAACATATGCTATTTCATTACGTTTAAGCTGAAGACCCCCTGTCCGCCCAGTGCTTCTTTAATGCTGAAGCCGACGATGTCTTCAGGGTACGCGACGGTACCGCACCTTATCCAAACGGGTCAGTTGATACTCTGCAACGAAGAACTTCACAGTAAATCCGATTTCGATGGAGCCTATGTAGGTAGCGTATTTAAAATCGCAGAGTTACCTATATATCGGTAAAACGCTGTGTTTATATGCCTTACCTATATATCGCAGATGAACACCATGAAACAAAGAGGCACCGTGCGGGAGCGCATAATACGGGTACTCCTAAACGAGCCAACCGGCGCGCTCACGATGTACCGAGTCGCCAAAGAAGCCGAATGCACGTTCCCATGGGTCCACGAATTCCTACAAAAACTCCAAACAAAAGGGCTCGTAGAGAAAACAACAGTGAAAGACTACGAAGGCCTTATCAAATACTGGCTAGAAGTCAAAACAAAGCCCGAAAAAATCGAATACATGCACAAAGACCCGCTCAATCTGCTCAGAACAATTAAACTGCCGTATGCTCTCACAACTTATCGAGCCGAAAACCTAGTCCAACACCTTCTTTTCCCCTCACGCACCGACCTATACATCAGACGCGAGGACGAAGACTTATGGCACCGGCTCATAAGACAAGAAGGCCTCGTTGGAAAAGGCAACCTAAGACTACTCATAGCAGACAGCCACGTATTCTACCGCTCACTGGAACGAAGAGAACTAAAAATCGTCTCACCTCCACAACTCATTGTCGACCTCTTAGAAGAGGGCGGCGTATGCACTGAGGCAGCACAAGAATTACTCGAAAAGGTCGCAATGAACATTGTACGAATCAGCTGAAATACAAACCGCAGAAAAATACCTACAGAAAATCTTCAAACTAGTCAAAGGCAACGCCTGCCTCTTAGGCGGTTGGGCAGCTTACCACACTGTGAACCAAAACTTCGAAAAAGCCACAGGCAGAAACTACATCGGATCAAGAGACATCGACATAGGCTTCCACATAGACAAAAACTTGTCAGAAGAACAACTCAGAAAATCAGAATTCTGCAACGCGCTCAAGCAAATCGAAAACATGGGATTCCAACCCATAAGCTTCAGGCTAGCCAAAGACTTCACCCTAGAAACTGGAAAAGAGTTGACTCCAGGAGAGTCGGCTAGACTCCAACAATACGAAATCCTGCGCCTCTACGTGGACCTGATCGTAGACTACATACATCCCAAAATCAAACCAACACTAGGATTTGTCCCCATCGACGAACCCCTTCTCTCCCTAGTCTTCACCAAGAAACTCAGCATCACAACAAAACTATTTGGCATCAACATACTAATGCCACAAACTCACGTGCTCCTAGCGATGAAACTTAACTCCGTCATCAACCGCGACAAAGAAGACAAAAGAATCAAAGACATAGCCGACATCTACGCCCTACTCTGGCACTCAAACACAAAAATCAGCCAACTCAAAAACCAACTATATTTCATCTACGCACCTGAAAAAGCAAGAAAAACATCACAAGCCTTCACAAAAACAGAAATCAAAAAAGTATCCACAATCATCGGAGTCGACGCCCACGAAATCTCAAGAGCAATAACCGAACTCAGATAAACCGTCAATCCGCTTCTACCACTCGCCTGATCTTTCACCGTTGCTTCCTGATTACTTCAAGATAGCCCAAGCCACAAAAAAACTCCTAAACCACACTCCATCACACCCACACGCCCACAGCTACCAACCGCAAACCAGCAAAGAAGTAGTAGTCAACGTACACGCGGCGCAGACAACTACTTCTAAACCTAAAGCCCCTCGGTATTATTACGGTTTCTAACCTAGAGTTAATAACATCTGAAAAGAAAACCGCCTCCAACATACAAGAAGTTGTTGAGGGCAAAGCACTACACTAGTCAACAACAACTTCAGAACAGCCATAGCTCCCCAGCAACATTCTGAGCGTTGATGTCACCGGGAACACTCTGACGACGATGTCCATACAGCTTCAGCCAGACCCACCCGTGATGATGATGAAACAATAGCGCAAGTCAACACCACCACGCACACAACCACAACACCGGTAGAAGAAGGTATAAGGGGCATGGTGCCTTCTTCTTTCTAAATTTCTTTTCCCACAGAGCATCAGCCAACATAGGCAAATGCCACGCATAGCAACATTGAACGTCACGCATACCAACATTGAACGTCACGCAAGAACACGAGCCAACAGCGCCAGAAACACCATACAAAAACAGGAACAGACCTCAAACCGCAACCAGAAAAGCCGAGCTTTCACCACAAAAAAATTTTTCAGCACTCAACGTACACCCATCCACCTATGCAGAATGGTAGCCCGGGAGAGATTCGAACTCTCGTCAGCGGGTCCAGAGCCCGCCATCCTTGACCGCTAGAGTCGGCGGCTAGCAGAAGCTTTCTCCACTAGCCTCGACCGGGCTGCACCGGGCTAAAACACAATTTGACAGCATCATACTAATAAATCATTCATGAGTCAGGCTGGTTCCAACTTTGTGAATGATATCATCATTGATAAGACCGTCATGGAGTAGAGAGATGAATTGTAAAAGACTACCATCAATATTAGGACTTAAAGTGTAAAATTGATATGTTTACGGAAATCGCAACGTTTATATATTTAAACCTTTCCTAAGAATCAAAATACGGCGGGGCCAGATGGACGAATTCTAAGCCCGTAAGTTCTCGCTGAACTTCTCGCTTGGTGACGGTTTTCTCGCCTTTTCAGCGTATATAGTGGGGAATGACCGTGGCGAAGGCAGAGGCAAAGCCCAGACTCGCGGACAAATGTCCCGAATGTGGCAGCACAAGTCTGGTTCACGATTACGATAGTGGAGAAACCGTTTGCAGCAATTGTGGCCTAGTTCTGCATGAGCAAACATTGGACAAGGGTCCTGAGTGGCGTGCTTTTACGCAGGAGGAGAAGGAATCCCGCAGCCGTGTCGGCGTACCTACCTCGTATTCGGTTCATGATAAAGGTTTGTCCACAGCCATCGGAAGGGTTGACAGAGACGCTTTTGGACGCAAACTGCCGTTGTCCACTCGCTTGCAGATGTGGCGTTTGCGGAAGTGGCAGATTCGTTCTCGTGTGCATTCGTCTGTTGACCGCAACTTGGCTCAAGCTATGGCTGAGTTAGATCGACTGTCTGACAAGCTGTACATTCCTGGGCCGATTAAGGAGAAGGCTGCTGTTGTATACCGCAAATCTTTAGAGAAGGGTTTGGTGAGAGGCAGATCAATCGCAGCTATCGCTGCTGCATCTCTGTACGCTGCGTGTCGCAACACCGAGACCCCTCGGACCTTACGTGAAATTGCTGAAGCCAGCTTGGTTGACAAGAAGGACGTGGCTCGTTGCTATCGATTGTTGCTGCGCGAGCTTGAGATGCAGATGCCCATTGCTGATCCCATGACTTATGTGTCTAAGATTGCTGAGCGCACGGGCATTAGTGGTCCGACGCAGGGCTTGGCTATCAAGATCATTCATGAAGCTAAGAGGAGGCGTGCGGCTTCTGGCAAAGATCCTATGGGTTTGGCTGCTGCCGCTTTGTACATTGCCTGCTTGCAGAGTAATGAGAAGAAGACTCAGAAGGACATTGCTGAGGCTGCTGGCGTGACTGAGGTTACGGTTAGGAACCGTTACAAGAGTTTGAAGCGTCAATTGGGCTTGGAGTTGCCAGATTAGGCTCCGCCCTTTTCTTTTTCACCTGTTTCCTTGTTTTCCTTTTGTTCTTCGAGTTCGAGTGTGACTGGTCCCTTGTAGCCGCATTGTTGGCATATGTATTGTTCTGGGAAAAGCCACATGTCGAAGCGTGTGGAAAGTCGTATTTTTGGGCTGCCGCAACGTGGACACAGTTTGGGTGAGGCGCGGTTGTGTCTTAGGTTTCGTACTACTTCACGGAAGTTACGGAGCATTCCCATGGACTGTGTGTGGCTCCTGTACTACGCCTGCTGATATCGGTTGTCTTACTGTACTTCTATGTTGTCTTTTGGGTAGCCCAGCTGCTGCGCGAGAAAGTCTGCTACGCGGTCTCGGTGGTCGCCTTGGAGTATGATTTGGCCGCTTTTGGCGGTTCCTCCGCATGCGCAGAAGGTTTTCATTTTTTGTGCTAGGCGTCCCATGTCGTTTTCTTTTGGGTCTATGCCGTCGATTATGGTGACTGCTCTTCCGAATTTTCTGGTTTCTACACGAACTTTGATTCGTTGTTGTTCTTTGCTGATTTCGCCGCAGACGCAGATGTCTTTTGGTAATCCGCATGTTGGACAGATTTCAGGCATTGTTCTCTGTTGTTAGGAATATTGTGTGGAGTATTTAAGAGTAATCGTGTAGGGTTGGGTTTCGTCAATTTGGTACTTTAGCGTGATTTAGCGCACTTTGGCGTAACTTGGCGTCACTCCATGTTAGTTGGGAGCTGAGGGTGTAGTATGAGTCTGGGAAAATTTTTTTGTGGTGAAAGTTGGAGTTTTCTGGTTGCGGTTTGAGGTCTGTTCTTGTTTTTGTATGGTGTTGTGGGCTCTGTTTACTCGTGTTTTGTGGTGACTTTCAACATAGTTATGCGTGACGTTTAATGTTGCTAAGCGTGACGTTTGGCATGTGTTTGTTTCATGTTGGCGGTTGTGGGCTGATATGAATTTCGGAAGAAGGAGTCAAGGAAAATCCCAGCAAAGGGGAATTGAAAGTGAAAAATTATCTTTCAGATCCAGACGCGTTTGGTTTCCTCTATGTTGTCAAAGTGGGGGTCGTCGGATAGTATTCTTGCTTGGTTGATGATGGCTGTTGAGGCGATGATGCAGTCTCCCATTGATACGTTTTTGTGTCGGCATTTAAGCAGCCCGGCTTGTTTGGCGATTGCTGGGTTTAGGTTTTGGATTTGAAGTCCGCTTTCCATCAGCGCCAGATAGCGAGTCTCTGCCATCTCCTTTCCCCTTTTTTCGCATGTTATCTGAATGATTTCGGAGATGACTACGGTGGGCAGTATTCCCTCTCTTTTTTCGGTTAGTTCTCTGAGTTTCCTGGTGGTTTTGTGTTTTGTTTCGGTTTGGTCAGAGTAGAAGTGCTCGGTTAGGAATCTGGTGTCTAAGACCAGTTTCAAGTTAGTATTCCTCTCTCAGTTTATCGATCTCTTTCTTGATCTCTTCCACTTTGCCATATTTTGCGTCAATGCCAGCCATTTCCTCAAGTTTGGGAATCACTTTGAAGAGTAATCCTTGTTCGGTGGCTTCGACCATTAGTTCGTCTCCTTCTCTTATTCCCAGTTTTTGTCTGAGTTCGGCTGGAATCGTGGTCTGTCCTCTTCTTGTTACTTTCACGACGTTATGCACGTGCCTTTGCCTCAGATAAGAAATGGATGTACTACCTTAAAAAATCTTCCTATTTCAAATATGACGTAGGATTAAATTGCATATTCAGGATAACCATTGTACACTGGACCCCAAGAAAAGGGGAATTGAAAGAAAAACTTCACCTGTTCACAATCAAACCGACGGAAAATGTGATGCTTGGTCTATGTATTCCCAGTTTTTGGTCCGTCTTTAGTGTAAGCTAACTGTGTCTGGAATAAGCCTCTGATTGATGACGCTACTTCTTGCTCGTGTGCTGTTGGGATGAACACGAACAGGGCTGTGGTTTTGGATGATGAGAGCGCTTCCAAGAGCAGGCGGGTGAATTTGTAGGTTTTGTCGAAACCACATCTGAGGATGATGTCAGAGACGTTGTCGAACAGCAGGTTGACGGTCTTATTCGACTGTGTTTCTTGGATTTTGGCACAGGCGTTGAGCAAGACGGAAAGATCACTTGCGGGCAGAAGAGTTTCCTTCTTGCTTACTTGCTGCTGATAATTGGTTTTTGAAGTCAGAATGAGGAAATGGGGATTCTCAGCTGGCGAAAACACCGAATGCAATGCGCTGTTCCGGTTTGTCACGATGAAGAGTTTCTCGTCGCTGTTCTTGGCCTCAGAAACGAAGCCTGAAAGCGCCATGTTGTAGTCAGATGCTGGGTCAACTTCCAGAAGCATCTTCCTGCCCGCCATCTGCTCATGGGTCATCCCGAACTGCTCCGAAAACGCTGTAATTTTCTTCCCAATTTTTGGTCTAGCATTTTTCCTACGTTTGAGCAACAGCCACCAGAGGAATACGAGTGCAAAGGGCACGGGCAAAGCATACAGGAATACTGTAATCACGCCGAGCGGCGACAGTGTGCCTGCGGCGTTCTTGCGTTCGAGTTTGATTTGGTTTGTCCTTTGCTGGTACCGGGTCGTGGTTGACGAAAGGCTTGTGATGCGTATTTTTGCACTTCCGTTCAGCGTGAAGACCTGCGGGTCTGCGTCTATGCTCAACGTTCTGGTTTCGTTTACATAATACGCCATGTACCTCAGATAGCCTTGACCGCGGCTCACGTAGGCAGAGGATGAATAATTCCAGACTTGAACCGCGACGGAGACGCCTGCAATGTCGTATTCGTTCACAACCGTGAAGTTAAGCTGCATGGCAGCTTCATTGGTTATGGATGAAAACAGGAATTCCGTTGACGCCGCATATTCACTGTAATGCGTAGGTCTGAACTCTATCCAGTCGGCTTTGAAGTCGAATGGCGCGTTTGAGGTCTTTACGCCCTTAACCTTGACTTTCCAGTTGCCTGAGGCATCGCGGAATTGCTGAGGGTTCGTCGTTACCGCTTGTGTTCTTGTTTCATCTGTGTTTGCAGTCGCGTTTGACGTGTAAGCAATGAAGCCGTTTCCGCCGGCTGGATACCTGCTTAAAGCGTAGTCGTAGAGCTGCAACGTGACCGCTGCAGTGCTAGTCGTCCATGCGCCTTTTACGGTCCAGTTGATCTGCGTCCAGGCAAACGTGTTGGAAAGGCCAGAAAATTCGACTTCAACCGTGTATTCATTCGGTAGCATGATGTTGGCTAGTCTTGTTTGATTGGCTACAGGCAAAGAATTATCGTCTATTCTTAGGTACGCTGCTGTGCCAGATGTGGCTGCGGTAACTTCGACATAATAGTCGATTTCAAGGAAGTCTGTTTGATTTACAACAGTGTATGCTGCCATTGAGTAGGTTCCTGTAAGCGTTGTTGGAGTTGATGTTAAATCCACGGAGTTTGCGGTGTTTGTCGCAATGGTTGTGCGGATTGTGCCATCCGATTTCAGAATCAGAATGTCAATATCAACGTGTCCAACTGGTGGAGGCGCTGGTTTGAGCGCCACTGCCTGCACGATCACGTCGGACCAGAAACTCATGTTCCAACCCATCAAGTAAAAGCCCGGGGTGGTTGTGGGCTCGTCGTCCCCGTCAGTTCCAGCTCGGCTTGACCCGCCGCCGCCCGTTCCAATATCGTAGTAACGATGCACTTGACTACTGCCGTGGGCTGCAGCCACAGCTGTTCCTGAAATGGCTAGACTCGAGAAAATCCAATCATTACTATTAGTCGTCGTCAATGATATTGATGGATCTACGCCAACGTAAGACACGCCTCGATGGTTGTCAAATGGACTTGTCTGTGCAACCCCAGTGTAACTCACGCTTCCTCCGCTTGCTTTAGATATGCCTGAAAGCGTTACAGTAACGATCTTTGAACCGGAATCTGGGTTGACGAGATACCAGATTTCTCCGCGAACCTCGTTGCCGCGTACATCGCTTCTGAGAAAGGTAGCTGATTGCCCACCTATAGTTACATTTAGAACCGAGACAGTCACGGTTCTTATCGAAATGCCAATCATGACAAGCCTGTTGGTTCCAGTGCCTACAACGTGATTCCAAGTAATAGTTGCGGTTCCATCCCCGTTGTTTCCTGAGCCGACAGAATCAAAAGCGATGCGTGGATCTGAATCCCGCCACGCCCTGTAAAACTCTGTCCAAGTGCTTGCAGGTATTGAGGTCAAGCCGTTTAACGGGTAAACGAATCTTCCCAGAAGTTGTCTTCCCGCCGTAGCCATTGGAGCAGGTAAGCTTGTGCCAGTTAAGTCGGATGTCTCAGGTCTTTGCGTGTAATACGGGTTTCCTCCAATTGTTGTGGCTTCTTGATGCGCATAAAGAGTTTGGGCGGACATTGCGCTTGGATAACTTCGGTAAACCATGTGAACGCTATTGTCTGAGACCAAATCCACTGTTGTGCCTGAAACATTAGCCGTGCCGCCAAACAACGTGTGATTAATAGGATTGTATGATGAACTGGACGTTGATGAAGGCGTGCTCTGTACGGTGAAATAATCTGAGTCAACAGCTCGAAGACTTGCTGGAACGCTGCCGGAAAGATATGTTCCATTTGAGACGCTGTAATCGCTTGCGTAGTAGGTTGCGTCTGCGTTGCCATGGGCAGGGCTAAGTGACCCAAGAAGAATGAAAAAGCTGAGCAATAGTCGAAGTGAAAGGAAAAGGTTCTTGGAACTAGGTTTTTTCTTCAACATGAGCTGTGTGCGCCTTTTCTAGAGTCTGGAGTAGTCTAAGCATCGCCTTCCTTTGGTAGTCTTCCGTTCCTGTTGGAATGTCCGAGCTAGACGGATTTAATACATATGAATTGGAAATCCAATTTGCCTCTTCTCATTTCTCCCGAAAAGCGAGGGTGAAACATGTTTTTGATACAGTTTGTCGATTCATAATCGATTAATATGAAGGTCCTCTGACATAGAGAGGAGGCGTATTTACTTGTCTGAACAGCAAAGCGACTTGGTGACAGTTCCCGAAGCCGATGAACTGGACAATAGGGTCTCCTCTGGCATAGTTGGTTTGGATGAGATGATTGAAGGGGGCTTTCCTAGAGGTAGTCTCATCCTGCTGGCAGGCTCTCCGGGTTCGGGCAAGACTATCGCGTCTGCGCATTTTCTCTATCATGGCGCAAAGAACCTCAACGAATGCGGCATCTACTTGTCTTTCGGGGAGCATAAGGAGTTCTTCTATGAGAATTTGAGGAAGTTCGGCTTCGATTTTGAGCCATTGGAAAGCCAAGGGAAGTTCAAGTTCTTGGATCTCCTTACGACACGGGAAGATACAGTTTCGTCAACGCTTGGCATGTTGTCGAGAGAGGTTCTGGAGCTTGGGGCAAAGAGATTAGTGGTGGACTCGTTTACCGCCATGGCTCAAGCCTTCAACAGACGGATAGATGCAAGAATCATACTTCACATGTTAGACAAATTGATGGGAAAAAGCGACTGCACAACCTTGTTGCTCGTGGAACTTCCGACCGGAACCAAAACGATTGGGCTTGGCTTTGAGGAATTCGTGGCCGATGGCGTAATTCTATTCGAAACTATTGATGAAAGAGAAGGCATCCGAAAGCGTGCAGTGGTGCGCAAGATGAGAGGCACCAACCACAACATGAACTACAGTCACATTGTGATTTCAGATCATGGAATTTCGCTAATGCCCTACATTCCTTAACACTGAGTGGTATATCTTGAAAAAAGGACAACCAAAGTTCAGCACAGTTCTAACTGAAGCTGTAAAAGACGGCTTGAACAGCATCGGTCCATCTATTTCCGATGCTGTGCTTGTTTATTTGGAAAAGAAGGCAACCATTCGATTTGATTCCTCGGCATTGGATCCGAAATCTCTTGATGAGGGCTTGAAGGAAGTCCTTGGGTACGGGACAGAGATTGTTGAGAGAAAAATCCTCGAGTCCCTTCACTTGAGGCTTGAGGTGAAGCAAAAGCTCAAGGGCAGCTTCGATTTTGCAGAAGAGGTGAAAAAGGCGCAAAAGCTTTTCAGCTCTCATAATCCGTCCGTGTTGAAACAGCTTGTGTGATAGTTAACGTGGGCTTCGTTAAGCTGGAAGCTTTCTTATTCTCACAGCTGTCATCTTGTAGTTCGGGGTGAACGTGTTCTCGTCGAATTGTGTTGGAAACAACATGTTGACCAGCAGTTGTTCAAAATGGAAGTGCATGCCAACTCTACCTTTAGGTATGTTTTCATCGATTCTCGCTTCGCATTGAATGCTGCCCACACTGCTTGACGCCTCGACCACGTCGCTGTTTGCTATGCCCAATCGTTCGGCGTCCATGCGGCTCACGTAACAGTACGGTCCCTCTTGAAAGCTCATCAGTGTCTTAGCCTGATTAGTCATCTCACCTGTCAAGAAGTGGTGCGTTGACCGAAATGAAGTCAGTATCAGCGGGTATTTGTCGCTTCGAATGTCTTCTACGCCTTCGAAATGTTCGGGCACAAATCGTTGGAAAAGCATGCGTTTCTCAGGCCACGCATCGCTGCCCGCATAGATGCTGTCAACGTCAACTTGTTGATAGGCTGGAACCACTGTAACAATTTCCTTTGTAATGTCAGCTGGCTCTGGATAATTGAAGTGCACTTCACAGCCGAAGAAGGCTGATAATTCCTTGAAGATTTGCCACTCGGATTTGCAGTTGCCGCAAGAGTCAACGACCTTTCGAACTAACCGGACTCGTCGTTCACCGTTTGTTATTGTTCCATGTCGTTCAAACAACAAGGGAGTTGGCAAAACCACGTCAGCAAACTTCGTTGTTAGGTTGAAGTAATGGTCGAGAACAACTACAAACATGTCGCGCAGATTGCGGTGAACCACGTTGAGATTGGGCAAAGACTGTGCCGTGTTCATGCCAGAAATGAATGTGGCTTTTGGGGGCGAAATGAGAAAAGCCTCGACTATGCTTTTCCCTTTTCCAATGGGGACTTCCGTGTTCCATTTGGCAGCCAACTGATGTGCAGTTGCCAACGGTCCAGTTGGCAAGCGGTCAGGGAGGCAGCCCATGTCACCTACGCCTTGGACGTTGATTTCGCCTCTCAACGAAAGCAACTGCGCGTTCTTGAGAATCGTGAGGTTGAGCAGTGCATGAACGTTCTCGGATCCAGTAACATGCTGCGTCAAGCCCATGCCATGGATGATGCCTAATGACTCAGCCTCTGCTATGTAGCCGATTAGCTGTCTGAGCTGTTCTAGCTCCACGCCGCAAGTGTAGCGGACAAAATCGATGTTGTAGAAGTCAGCAACTTTTTTGAGTCTCTCGAAGCCTTCGAGGTTCTCCGCTGACTTATCGTATGCGCCTTGTTGGATTAACGCGTTCATGATGCCGTTAAGTAGCACCAGTTCCGTGCCTGGATAAATGAGGATGGAGACATCGGAAAACTTCGCCGTTAAGTTGTGGACCGCTTGGCTTGAAACAACCTTTAATCCTTTGCGTCGCGCCTTCAAGATACGATTGTGCAACACTGGGTAGTTTGAGGCTGGATTCGAACCGATGATGAAAAGGCAGTCGCAGTTGTAGACATCGTCCATTTTCGAGAAAGCTGCTCGACTGCCGAAGCAATGCTCCAATCCTTCAACGGTTGTGACGTGGCAGAGTCGAGCGCAGCAGGCATCAATGTTGTTTGTTTTGTATGCGATTCGGGCAAACTTCTGTGTTACGTAGCAATCTTCGTTTGTGATCTTGCCTGACGCGTTTATGAAAACCTCGCTTGGAGCTAAGTCTCGGGTACGCTCATAGATGAAACGGTAGGCTTCATCCCATGAGACCTCTTCAAATGGCTTGTCCTTGTCTGTCCTCATTAGAGGCTTGAGAATTCTTCCCTTGTTTTCGCTTACTGCCTCATGTAAGGTTAAGCCTTTGACGCAGGCTATGCCCTCGCTTGGGTTGTCAGTTTTATCAGGAACAATCTTCACAATTCGTCCATTTTCAACTTGGAACAAAAGGCGGCAACCGCAACCGCAGTAAGCGCACATTGAGGCAACGGTTTCCAAAGTTCACCCTCAATCAACGGTCATGAGATGCATTTAACCACGGCTTGCAGCGATAATCTTCTCTCTTTTTTCAAAGCGGGTTTTCCTGCAGGTATCGAACGGCATCCAACGCTGCTTTTGCGCCTGAGCCAGCAGATGTGATGGCCTGCTTGTACCGAAAGTCTTGGTCGTCTCCCGCTGCGAAAACGCAGTCCACACTAGTCCTTGTCTCATCATGTACAATTACGTAACCATAGTCGTCAAGCTGGATTTGCCCCTTAAACACATCAGTGTTGGGCTTGTAGCCTATTGCGACGAAAACTGCGTCTGTGGGCAACGTTGTCACTTCACCTGTCTGAACATTTTTTAGTTTGACTGCTTCGACCTTGGCTTCGCCTAATATGTCTTCAACCACGCTATTCCATATGAAGTTGACCTTGTTGACAGCGAAAACGCGTTCTTGCAGCAGTTTGCAGGCTCTTAGCTTATCTCTTCTGTGTACAACCGTGACTTCTCGGGCATAGGTGGTTAAGGCTAAGGCTTCGTCCAGTGCTGTATCTCCACCGCCTACTACAACAACTTTTCTATCTCGGAAAAAAGGTGCATCACAAGTAGCACAGTAGGAAACACCTCGTCCTATTAATCTCATCTCAGAGCGCAAACCCAACGACCTAGCAGTTGCTCCTGTGGCCACGATGACTGCTTTCGCCTCGTAGCTCTTGTCACTAACATTGACTTGAAAAGGTCGACGGGAAAAATCAACAGAAGTCACATCCTGAAAGAGAATTTCAACGTCCATTCTCTCAGCCTGCCGGCGCATCAGAGCCATCAGTTCAGGTCCAAGTATCCCATCTGGAAAGCCGGGAAAATTCTCAACCATGCTCGTGAGCATTAGCTGACCGCCCCACGCCATGCCGCCAATCACAAGCGTGTCCAGCTTCGCTCTGGTAGCGTAGATGGCTGCTGTCAATCCAGCTGGCCCTGAACCGATAATGATTACGTCATGCAATCTTTGTACCACCGCTTTGGTTTGAGTCAAATACAGCAAGCGGCGACTTTAAATCGTTTCCCAACTAACCATCTTTTAGGTGAATCCCAAGCCCATGTCAGTCAAAGAACAAGAACGCGTGAAGAAACCCCGGTTGCCCAAGAAACGAATCCTTAGAGGAAAACCAAAATAGCCCTGGCAATCGACCGTTCTACGGCGTAGTCCCTAAAGTCACTTCTACGATTGATCTTCCACCTTCACGGATCAACAGCACTCGGGCTTTCTCGCCAATCTTCCTTTTCTGAACTTCCTTGACCAACTCATCAACGCTGTTTATGGCTTTGTCACCGAAACCAACGATAATATCGCCCTTTTCCATTCCAGCTTCACCCGCTGGACTGCCAGACCAAACCTCGATTACAAGCGCGCCCCTATCCGCTGCCAAGTTATAGTAAGAAGCAATCTCTGGAGTAACGGTTAACCCGCTAACGCCAAGCCAAGGACGCATCACCTTGCCATGAGTCATAATCTCCTCTGCACAGCGCTTAGCATGATTAACTGGTATGGCGAAACCGATTCCCTGCGCAAAAGGCACAATCGCCGTGTTGAGTGCCACAACCCTGCCCTTGACATCCACAAGCGGTCCGCCACTATTGCCAGGATTAATTGAAGCATCCGTTTGAACCAAGTCCTCGAAAAGGCCTCTCTCAGATCTGATTGATCGTTTTACTGCGCTTATCACGCCCTTAGTGACTGTGGGCGCTCCCTGCAATCCAAACGGGTTGCCAATGGCGAACACAGTCTGTCCAACTCGCAGTTCATCGGAGTTGCCTAGCTCCGCCGAGGGAAGGTCTTTGGCGTCAACCTTTATGATTGCGACGTCGTCACTGACGCATGCTCCAACTCTCTTGCCTCGTAGAACTCCAGACAAAGGCAATGTTACGTCGATCTTCTCCGCGCCTTCAACGACGTGGTTGTTGGTCAAAACATAGCCTTTAGGGTCAAATATCACTCCTGACCCCATTCCCTGAATCGGAAGAACCTGATAGTAGAAGTCTTGAAGCAAGCGAACCGTGTTGATGTTAACTACGCTCTTGCTCACCTTTTCTATGACCTCAAGAACGGCGGATTCATCAAACGACATTTTCCAAACCTCTTCGAATCTGTTGGCTGAAGCGCTATACACTCATTTTGAGGCTATATAAAAGCTACTCATTCAGTCGAGAAAGTGATCTATCAGGCGATTTAGAGAAAAAATGGAGACAGAAAGGCGATTTTGTGTTCCTACTTAACTGTCTTTTGAAGAACTGTTTCCCACGTGTCTGCATGTCCCTCTTCATCGGACAGAATTTCTTCCAGCATCAGCCTTGATGTTGTGTCTCCGATGTCCGCGCACATTTGGACATGCTGCTTGTAGGTTTTGATTGCCGTGTACTCGCCGTCCAAGTCGTCTTGAACCATCTTCTTGAGTGCACCACCCACTTTGACGGGCGCAGGTTTAGTGTTTGGGATTCCTCCGAGATAATTCACTCGTTGAGCTAAGCGCTCTAGATGCTTCATTTCGTCTTTAGCGATGCTTTCAAACTTCTCCATGATCGCGGGACTTTCCATGCCTTCTGCCATGACTTCGTGCATAATGTACTGCACGATTGCGCCGATTTCAAGTCCAATGTCAAAGTTCAAAGCCTTGATGATCTTCTCCCTATCAGCCTTCTTCAACAATATGCTCATTGCAGATTCCTCACGAACCCCTTGTTATCTCCTAGCACATTATTTATGATTTATCCCAACTGCTCCCTCCCAATCCTAGAACTTCTTGAACTTCTCTCCAGATGCGCCGCATACAGGACATCTGTCAGGCGCTTCGCCTTCAACCGTGTAGCCGCAGACATCGCATATGTACACTGAGCCAAGCTGAATATCCTTGCTCATTTCCACTGCCTGTTTAGCCTTCTCATACATACTGGCGTGAATCTTCTCAGCTTGCAACGCAAAGTTGATGGTTTGCACAGCGCCTTTCTCCTCCTGCAGCTGAGCCACAGCATTGAACGCTGGATACATCTCGTTCACCTCGTAAGTTTCGCCTTCAATAGCCATCTGAAGATTATCAGTTGATCCTCGCAACAAGCCGAGGGCATTGAAATGGTTTGAAGCATGCACCTGCTCCGCATACGATATGGCTATGAACATCCGGGCAACATTGTGGAATCCTTCAGCTTCAGCTCTCTTAGCGAATATCAAATAGCGCATGTGTGCCTGACTTTCACCAGCAAACGCGGTCTTCAAGTTGTCCTCTGTCATTTTTCTCACACTTGCCACCTCATATGACATTATTTCTTGCTCGAATTTTCCAATAAGCTTATTGTCACAACCACCGAAAGCGAATTAAGCAGATTGTTGGAATCCATAGAACTCCCATCCTAATAGTGATGACTGAGGTGCAAGTTTGGAAACATTAACAATGATTTTGAACGCAGCTCCCTACGGAGATGAAAAAACCTGGAACGCTTTCAGATTGGCCAAAGCGTTGATGACTGGTACAGACAAAATGAAGGTTAACCTCTTCCTCATCGGAGACGCTGTTAGCACAGCCAAGAAAGGACAAAAACCGCCTGAGGGCTACTACAATCTTGAAAAGATGATGAAGGAATTAATCGAGCAAGGAGCAGAAGTAGTTGCGTGTCGCACGTGCATTAACGCTAGGGGACTAAGCCAAGACGAACTCGTACCCGGCGTACGAGTTGGCACAACCGTGGGCAATCTTGTCCAATGGATTAAACAAAGCCAAAAGGTATTGTCTTTCTAGGTCTGGTGAAAGAATTTGATGGATCCGGCTCAGAAGAAAAAGATGCTAAAAGAAATAATCGTTCAGTTACACGCTGGAAAATCGCCAGCTGAACTCAAAGTGAAGTTCAAACAGGTTTTAGAGAGCACGACCCCTGAAGAGATAGCAAAGATTGAACAGGAACTAGTGGAAGAGGGCATGCCACGCGAGGAAATCCTCAGCATGTGCGACGTTCATCTGGCGGTTTTTCAAGAGCAGTTGGAAGCCCAAAAGCCGAAGACACCTCCTCCGGCTGAATATTCGATCAACATACTCATGGAAGAACACAAAGTCCTCCAACAGCACCTAGAGAAACTCAAAAGCATAGTGGGCAGAGTTGCGCAGGGGTCAAGCTTCGCAGAGGTCAGCGAGGAAATAGGTCAGTTAAAAGGCATCGCCGACGACTTCTTGGACGCTGAAAAACACTATAAACGCGAGGAAAACGTGCTGTTCCCGATCTTAGAGAAACATGGCGTCTCTGAGCCTCCAGCGATCATGTGGATGGAACACAACAAGCTTCGAGAGGCTAAGAAACGATTCAACAACCTGATTCAGGGCTACGCCAGTATGGACTTCGAAGACTTCAGGAAGCAGCTTGCCGAATCAGCCGAAACCATAATCACTGTGCTTGGAAGCCACCTTTTCAAGGAGAACAACATACTCTTTCCAACGGCTCTTCGCGTTGTGACAGACGAAGAATGGAAGGAAGCTCGCAGAGAATTCGGCGCAGTGGGCTATCCACGTTTCACGCCGAAGCAATTGATCGCTGTTTCAAAGGTCGCAGAGCCTGAGAAACCGATGACAGAAGCCTTGGTTGTCCTTGACGGAATTCTGAATCTTGAAACTGGGACACTTCCTCAAGCTGGAATCGAAGCCCTTCTCAAAACGCTTCCCGTGGACATAACGTTTGTCGACGCAGAGGACACTGTGAGGTTCTTCAACAAGTCTGAAGTATTCCTACGTACCAAGGCCGTGATTGGCAGAAAGGTTCAACAGTGTCACCCTCAGCAAAGCGTCAACATAGTAAATCGAATTCTTGACAGCTTCAAAAGCGGCAGAAAAGACGTTGCAGAATTCTGGATCAACATGAAAGGTCGAATGATTCATATTCGATACTTTGCTGTACGCAATAAGGACGGTAAGTACCTTGGAACCATGGAGATTACGCAGGACGTTACGGATATCAGGCAACTCGAAGGAGAAAAGAGACTTCTAGACTGGACCAACTAGGTTTCCTGTCGCAACGCTTCTGTCTACTCCAAGACTCAGTTACGTACGCTAATCAGCCCAGCCTTTCAGCCAACAGCCTGGCGACGTCTCCAGGTTTGTCAGCAACGGGAACGCCTGCTTTTCTGAATGCTTCGATCTTGCTGGCTGCAGTTCCACTGCTGCCCATGATGATTGCGCCTGCGTGTCCCATGCGTTTGCCCGGCGGCGCTGTTCGCCCAGCTACAAAGCCTACAACAGGTTTAGAGTAACCTTCGGTCGCAATGTATTCAGCTGCTAGCTCCTCGAAGCTGCCGCCTATTTCGCCGATTAACGCCACAGCTTTCGTTTGCTCATCTCGCTCAAATTCCTTTAAGACGTCAATGAAGCTCAATCCAACAATTGGGTCGCCGCCCAACCCAATGCATGTAGATTGACCTAAGCCTCGAACGCTTAGACCCGCAGCTATTTCGTACGTTAATGTACCACTGCGAGACGCCAAGCCTACACTCCCCTGCTTGAATACATGTGCCGGCATGATCCCCAGCTTGCACTCGCCTACTGTGAGGACGCCCGGAGTGTTTGGACCAATAATAACAGCGCCTTCCTGCTTAGCACGGTGCATCACAAGGACAGCGTCTCGAACAGGAATATGCTCGGTAATAATCACGATAGTTTTCAAGCCAGCGTCTAAAGCCTCAAAAGCCGCATCGGCAGCAAAAGGCGCAGGAACAAAGATAATTGAAGCATCAGCGCCACGTCCATCCTTTGCCTCCCGAACCGTGTCGTATACAGGTACACTGTGAACTCTGGCTCCGCCTTTACCCGGCGTCACACCTGCCACAATCTGCGTGCCATATTCAAGCATCAGCCGTGTGTGAAAGCTGCCCTGCGAGCCTGTAACTCCTTGAACAATGGCTCTGGTTGCCTTGTTGACGAAGACTCCCATAGTGTGCTACACGCCTCCGCTCTTGCTGATTTCAACTGTCTTCTGCGAGGCTTCTTCCATACTATCTAAAACATGAATGCCCGCATCGATAAGTATGCGCCTTCCTTCCTCCTCGTTTGTCCCCACAAGGCGAATCACCATTGGCTTAGTCAAGCCAACTCGCTTTTGAGCCTCAAGAACGCCGTTAGCCACTTCATCACAACGCGTTATGCCGCCCAGAATGTTGATGAACACGGCTTTCACGTTTGGGTCGGACAGCACGATATCTAGAGCAACAGCCATCATGTCAGCTGAGGCTCCACCTCCAACGTCTAGGAAATTCGCTGGCTTTCCACCATACAGTTGAATAACATCTAACGTAGCCATAACTAGTCCAGCGCCGTTGCCGATTATGCCAACGTCTCCATCGAGTTTAACATATGCTAAACCACTTTTTTGAGCCGCCAGCTCCTGCGGCGTCAGCTCTGCCTCTTCCATGAGGCGGCTCTTAAACTCCGGATGTCTATACAAGGCGTTGTCATCGATGATGAGTCGCGTGTCAGCAGCCACAAACTTGCCTTCAGCAGTCTCAACCAGCGGGTTCATTTCAGCTAGCTCGGCGTCGAAGTCCATTGCAGCCCTGTAATGCTTTAGGAAAATTGAAGCAATTTCAACCATCTGGTCTCCAGCGTAACCCAACTTTTTAGCGACGTGTCTAGCATGGTGAGGACGAAACCCATACACAGGATCAACTGTAACCTTCACAATCTTCTCAGGCGAGGTTTTTGCCAACTGTTCTATGTCGACGCCGCCTTCGCCAGACGCGACAGCCACGTAACTGCGGTCAGATCGATCCACGGTGAAGCTGAAGTACAACTCTCTTTTAATCGCGACTTTCTCTTCAACCCACACGCTTTGAACTTTTACTCCTTTGATTTCCTTGCCCAGAAGCTGCGCAGCAGCCTTCTCAGCGTCAGCAGGAGAATCAGCAAACAGTATTCCGCCAGCCTTGGCTCGGCCAGCTACAAGAATCTGAGACTTGATTGCGACAGGCGCATTTATGAGAGATGCGAATTCACGGGCTTCTTTTGTAGTCTTGGCTAAGAAGCCTCGAGGCGTTGGCAAACCATACTTTGCAGCTATCTGTTTTGCTTCATACTCGTAGAGTTTCAATGCGTTCACATCCATTTTGGAAGGAGTTTATTTGAGTGTCTGAATGGTTATGTAAGATTTTGTGTCTTCTATGCCCTCAACTAAAGCTAGTCTTTTAAGCGCGTCATCCAGCTTCTCCCTTTCCACCTGAATAATGGCATCCATGTCGCCAGTTACTCTGTAAATACGCTCAACTGGGAACTGAATAATCTCCGCGTAGGCGTGCACGCGTTTCAAAGGCGACACCTTAACGAACACGAACGCAGGGTTAACCGACACGCCTAAAATGGCAAGTCCTTTTTCTGTAACATCGATGAAGCCTCTGCCAGTGCGAATGTGTCCTTGAGTTCGAAGCTTACGCAAGTGCACATTCAATGCTTGCCGGCTTATGTTGAGTTGCTTAGCCAATTCTGCTTGCTTCACTGTCAAAGTGTAAGTGCTGGTCGGTTTGCCCTTTTCATAGAGCATGTTAAGCAGTCGAAAAGGTTTTCCAGACGGGATTTCACGGCTCAAGATGTAACACCTTGTCCTAGGAAAGGTCTGTGTTTACTAACGTCAACATATATGTCTTACTGCACATTCACAAAATACTACCAGTAACGCTGCCTATAGAGTAACAGTTATAAAATTCCGCCACGCATTAAACTGCTTGCAAAGGAGCACACAAAACGCCTTTGACAAAAACCATCAAGGAGTGAAACAACAAGATGTCAGAGCCGCGTGAAAGCATGCGTGAAAGCAATGCTGTTTTGATCGGGCGAAAGCCTGCAATGAACTACGTCCTAGCTTGCATAACCCTCTTCCACGGCAACGCACCAGAAATAAAAGTTAAAGCAAGAGGAAGAGCCATCAGCCACGCAGTGGACGTTGTCGAAATATGCAGACGCCGATTCCTGCCAGACGTCAAAATAAAGGCAATTGACATCGGCACACAGCAACTGCCACCGCGACTAGGCGAAGAGGGACGTGGACCAACCAACGTCAGCACCATCGAAATCACGCTGACAAGGTAAAAACAACGAGGCGAACAAGACAGCGCAGGCAAAAGACCTTCGCCACCCTTTTTTCCTTTTTCTGCTAAAAATTCACGGAAGGTTTATATTATCATAGACAGTGCTCGTATGAATTACCACCGGGGTGGTTGTTGAGGGACGCTGATTAACAGATGCCCAAGATGGTGAATGTTTGCCAATTTTGCCTAAAAAGTGGGATTCTGTGCTCAAAATGCCAAGCGAAGCTTAAGCAAGGCGAGATCAGCCAGACTGATCTGGAAATAGGTCGTTTACTGCTCTCACTTGAAAGTTCGCATCCCCCCCTGCAGGAAATCAACTTTCACAAGGCCGTTGAAACAGACGTCGTACTAGCGCTGATCCTTGGCAAGGGAGATGTGACTCGACTTCTGAGCACCGGAGGAAAGATCATTCGAACCATCGGTGAAAAAACCGGCAAAAACGTGAAAGTTCTGGAAGCAGGCGTGGACGAGCGAAAATTCCTTGAAGACTTGTTTGCGCCTGTAAGCATTATCACCATCAACACCATCTGGTTGCCCGATGGCAGTCAGGAGACACGGGTTATTCTGCGAAGACGGGGACGAAGACCGCCCTTTGATGTGGAAGCCATCAAACAGATTGCCCAAAAGGTTCGCGGAATTACCCTGCGCGTGGAGTATGCCGATTAGAGACTGATGGAGCGAAGATTGACATGAAACTTGACGAGTTGGGAGACTGGAGAAGAACCCATTACACGCTTGGCGTGACGCCTGAGCTGAACGGAAAGGAAGTTGTTCTATTTGGTTGGATTCAGGACATAAGGGACCTAGGCGGCTTACGCTTCATCATCCTTCAAGACCGAGAAGGCACCGTTCAAATCACCATACACAGAAAGAAAGTGGCTCCTCAAGTACTCGAAAAATCGGAAGCATTGGGAAGACAATACAGCATCGGCATCAAGGGCACAGTTCAATCGACCAAGATGACACCGCGCGGGGTTGAAGTTATCCCGAGTGAGATTCGAGTGCTGGGGGTGGCGCAACAACCCTTGCCGCTTGACATTACTGGAAAGACGCCGTCCAAAATTGATGCTCGGTTAGATGCGCGTGTGTTAGACTTGTCAAGGGAAGAAAGCCGTGCCATATTCAGGATTCAGCATGTGGGCTGCGAGGCAACCCGCAGTTTCCTTTCTCAACTGGGCTTCATCGAGGTGCATACTCCGAGAATTATTGGTTCAGCCACTGAAGGTGGAGCCGCGTTGTTTTCAGTTGATTACTATGACAGAGAAGCGTATTTGGCTCAGAGTCCCCAGCTGTACAAAGAGCAGTTGGTCATCGATTTTGAGAAGGTCTTTGAAATTGGACCGTTTTTCAGGGCTGAAATGTCACATACGCGAAGGCACATCAGCGAGTTCAATTCCATCGACATCGAGCAGGCATTCGTCACGGCTGAAGACGTTATGCAAACACTTGAGCAACTCGTGCATTACATCTGCGAGGAAGTGAACGACCGCTGCAAGAAAGAACTGAAAGCTCTGAAACACAAGGTGGAAGTGCCCGAAAAACCGTTCCGCAGATTCACTTACGATCAGATTCTTAGGGAATTGAAAAAAGAAGGCATTGAAATTCCGTGGGGAGAGGACGTTCCGACGCAAGCGGTGAGAACCGTAGGCAAGTTGCACCCCTATTATTACTGGATCACTGACTGGCCGACCAAGTCTAAACCGTTTTACTTGAAGCCGCGAGGTGACAAGCCACAGCTTTGCGCGGCTTTCGACCTGATGTGGAGCTGGATAGAACTCGCCTCAGGCGGCACAAGGGTGGACTCAAAAGACGTGCTGACTCAACGGTTGAGGGAGCAGGGGTTGAACCCTGACTCGTTCAAGTATCATTTGCAGGCTTTCGACTATGGTATGCCGCCTCATGCAGGGTGGGCATTGGGTCTAGAGAGGTTTGCCATGGTTTTGACGGGCAAATACAACATACGTGAAGTCACGTTGTTTCCAAGAGATCGCTTCAGGCTTACACCCTGAGCAACTAGAAACCAGCCTTAACTGGGTTCCTCGGCTTCATGAATTCGCGTAAGACCACTGTGGCGTAAGAACCTTTTCTCAAGGTGAAACTGGGCCCTATCTTCTTCCTGCTTATGTTAGTTTCATCTCGAGAGGGTCTTTCTAAGTGCAAGTCGATGACTTCGGTAAGTGCTGTTCGCACACCGCCTGATGAGCTGATTCTGGGCATGGCGGGGATTTTGAACTTGTCAGGCGGCACGACTTCCTCTTCAAGCAATGTCTTTTCGATTTCACCTTGCAGTCCACCTGAGATGCCTTGTCTGTAGCCTATCAATGGAAGAGCTACGTGTTCTCTGCTGTCTATTGTCAACCTGTATTCATTTGCTCGCGGTTTCTTGAGCGGTAGCCCGTGCATAATGCGTTGGCTCAGGAACCTGTTGAATAGATAGGATTGGTACGCTTGGATGAAAAGCTGGCACAGCTTTATTGGTAGGCGGTGAAAGGCGCCGATGAAGTCTCTGTGTTGTTGGGCAAGATGTTTGAGCATTTGTCGCTCGTAGACAAGTCTAGGCGGAAAATAACGAAGGGCGCTTTCGTAGTCTTGAGTGTTCCATAGCTGTTGCCTTGCTTGTCTTGACTCAGGACGCTCGAGTACGCTGGGTTTTGCCAGAAATGTGAGCGCTGCTTTTTCCCATTCGCCCAGCAGTATGTCTTTGCCCACCAAGTGGGTTATTGCCCGGATCGTGCCGAAGCGTTGGTGCCCAAAGAAGTTCGGGCATCCGCCGAGTTTGAGCAGGTTGCGGTTAACGTTTTCAAGGCGCTTCGTGATGGCTGAGGCTGGATGGTTAATGGCTCTTATGTTGATGTGAAAATTGTTGCCAAACAACATACTTGAATCCATTTTTTCGTTGGAAAAAAGTAGCGGATACACCCATAGGCTAGTGGTTTTGATCTGTGTTGCTTGTTCTGGCAGCATTCGACTTACGCTTATGTGCTGGGCGGTTAGGGCTTTGGCGTCTTTTATTCCGCCGATTTGGATACGTTCAACGTTGATGCCTAGTTTGTTGGCAACTATCTGTACTGCTTGAAAGGTGTCCACGTTGCATTTGACTAGCACGTGGATGAGGTATCTACCATGTCCTGTAATAATAGGCATATTATTGGGTTCGATCTTAGCTGTTGACCCGTTTGTGAGAATCTCTTCTACCTTGAAGTCTTCGGGAAAATGGCGCAGTTTTCCACCAATGCCTTGGCTTTTGGTTGCGTAAACTTCAATGCCAATCCTTTTCTCAAGTAATGGAACGGTCAAAGAAGCGTCAGCTTACCTGTAATCTTGTCTACTTCAGGCGAGGGCGCTGGACCAATGGCTAGACACGTGATGGTGCCGGGCTCCAGTTGGGTTAAGCCTCGGTCTGAAATCAGCGCGTAGGGCAGGTTATACTGTCGTGCCATGTCTTCAAGTTTGAGCAGGTCGGCTTCGCTGTTGACTTTGACAGCGATTTTGCATTGTCCTTCGTCGAGCCAAGCTTTCCACCATCTTTGAAAATGCTTCCGAGCTTCCTCAGCCGCTGAGATCGCCGCGTGCCCGGCTTGAGCTGCGATCTTGCCTCTGCCCATCTTCAGGTCGGCGCGCATGACGATGACTTGCTTGTACGTGAAGTCGGACATTTGCTATGGCACGGTTATCGTGTTGTTCAGGGTTTGATTAAGGCTTTTGTTCGATGAAGCGCAGATTGAAGCAAAAATTGACTTAGGATGTCAGAGAAGCCACAAGCGAGTATAGAGCCACAGCCCATGCGCTTGGGCTTTTCAGCAATTGAAGCGTTGATTTGCCCTGAAAATCGATGTCCTTCACTTTCCGGAGTTCCTCATTCAATTTGAATTGTTGGCACAAGTTGACTATTGCATCGAGTTTCTTGTCGGAGAGGCGGTTCAGCATCAGTCTCATTTGACGCATGGCCATCATGTCGAAACCGATTGCCCGCTGGCATCTTATCTGGTAACGTGACAAGAAGTCCTCTGACGAATTGTTGTTCTGTACCGCCTCTGACGCTGTCTCTCCGGCGATCTTAGCACATGTCAAGCCCATTACAACACCACCGCCTGTTGTAGGCTTCACGTGTGAAGCTGCGTCGCCGACGACGAGGAATCCATTGTGATATGTTCTGGGTATTGGTCCGCCCAGAGGGATTAGGTGAAATGACAGATTCTTAACATCGCTAAATCTGATTTTCTTGCGGGCAACAGGGTGTGTACTCAGGAAATGGTTAAGATGCTCTTTTGGGTTTCCGTGTTTCGTAGCTAGTCCGACTTTCGCTGAGCCGTCCTGTTTGGGTATTATCCAAGCGTAAAGGCCTGGAGCATACTTCTGCCCTAGGAAGACTTCAACTGTGTCGTGTTCTAAGCCGTTGATGCTGTCGACTTCGCCGTTGACCGCGTTAACAACCATTGATTTGTCAAAGGTTTGCAGACCGACTTGCTTCAAAAGTGTGGAGGCACAACCCTCAGCATTGATCACGATTTTTGATTTCAAGCGCTTTGCGTTCTTGAGTGAGATTCCTTGAACCGAGCCTTGATCCATCAAGAGTTCTTCCGCTTTTGTTCCAAGCAAGAGCTTGGCGCCTGCTTGTTCTGCGAGTTGTGCCAAGTGCTTATCAAACATGGATCTATTGATCACGTAGGTTACAGGCGAAGGAAGTCTTACTCTGAACTCGTTGCCTGAGGGCGAGTAAAAGATTGCGCTGGCAATTTTGTTTTCCATGGCCTTCTCTGGCATTCGGAGTCCCACTTGGTTTAGCCCTTTGATGCTAATGTGTCCGGCGCAGTGGCTGGGCAAGCCTACGCCGCTATGTTCCTCGCAGATAACGACGTCATTGCCGAGTTTGGCAGCTGTCAAAGCGGCGAAAGAGCCTGCTGGTCCAGCGCCTACCACCACAACGTCAGCTTGTGTCTGCACTTTGCTTCTGTCCAATGGGCGATTCTGGCATAGATTAGGCTGAGTGCACGCTTAAAAGTGCACGCCAATATCATGAGTAGAAGAGGAATAGCTTCGTTGGTTGATTGGCTCACCGTACTCAAAGCATGCGCTAAGAGCATGAAACGACAAGTGCGGCCTTTGTTTGGCTCAGCGCAAGCCAAGCAGGGATATGGAATAGGCGCAGGCGGCGACGTGAAGAAGCAGATTGACTTGGCGGCTGAAAACGCGCTAGTCCAGACCCTGCAGAAGCACAACGTCTCCTGTACCCTGATCAGCGAAGAGTCCGGAGTCATGCGGATCGGTGAGTCTCCTTCTGAGTTTTTTGTAGTTGCTGATCCAGTTGATGGAACCGCTAATGCTATTCGAGGCCTGCCCTTTGTGAATATCTCTCTAGCAGTTTCGAGAAAGCCGATGTTGAGCGATGTGAATGTTGCCTTGGTTGCTGATGTACTCAGAGACGTAACCTACGTTGCTGAGAAAGGTAAAGGCGCCTACAAGGGCAGGAAAAGAATCAAGCCTTCGGACACACAAAGGCTCGAAGAAGCCATGGTGGGCGTGGATTTCAGCACTTTCAAGACGCCGCAGCTAGTCAACCGGCTGGTGAGAATCTTGGAGAGGACACGACATTTACGCCATCTGGGAGCCAACGCTCTAGAAATCTGTTACGTCGCCGATGGAACAAGCGATGCTTTCATTGACATTCGCGGTAAGCTAAGAATAACCGATATAGCCGCGGCATACTTGATCCTGCTCGAGGCTGGTGGAATCATAACCACAGCCGAAGGGGGCAGACTTGACGCTCCGCTGGATCCTAAACAGCGCGTGTCGTTCATTGCAGCGGCAAACAGGCAAATGCACGATGTAATCACGAATTGGTTAAGACCAAGCAGGTAAAGGTCTTAGGAGCGTCCAACGCATCTTGTTGTCGCCACTTTTTCCATATCCTGCGTTGCTGGTGAGGAAGGGCGAAGAACGAGTTCTCGCTGTGGCTGATCTTCACATAGGCTGGGAAGTGGCTCTAGCTGAGCAGGGCATTCACGTTCCTTCGCAAACGCCAAAGATGAAGAATAGATTGCTCAAACTCGTAGACTTGTACAAGCCTACAAGCCTGCTATTTCTAGGCGATGTTAAGCACACAATCGCACGCGTGGAACTTGAAGAGTGGCGCGACATACCTGACCTGTTCGAAGCTCTGACGCAGAAAGTGCCCGACATCAAAGTTGTTTTGGGAAATCATGACGGGAACTTGGAGCCGCTTCTACCTTCAGCGGTGCAGATCATTCCGTCAACGGGCATCGCTTTGTTTGATGTCGGTTTCTCTCACGGCAACGCGTGGCCTGCGGCTGAATTGCTTCAATATCGCAACTTGGTTATTGGGCATGTGCACCCAACTGTGGCTTTTCGTGACCAGCTGGGATTCCGAATCACAACGCAGGTCTGGTTTAAGGCAGGCGTAAACCAGGATCAGCTTGCTCGGTCTTTTTTGAAGGGTGCGGGCTTCAGAGTGAAAGCTGGCGAGGATCCTTCCAAGCTTTTGTTCGAGAAATTCAGTGTGCGGCTTAAAGTGTCCGAGTTCTACATTATGCCCTATTTCAACGAGTTTCTTGGCGGCAGGCCGATAAACAGGAAGAGCGGAGGCAGGTATGAGAGAGGAGGCAGTCAATCAATTGAGTATCTTGGACCACTTCTGCGGTCAGGCGCCATAGACGTTGAAAACGCTGAGATCAATATGCTCGATGGCACTTTTCTCGGTGCAGTCAATCAACTGAGAAGCTTAAGCTAACGCTCTCACTGTTCGCGGTGCTTCGGCTCATGAACCATGAACAGTGTGATGAGAAATTGCGGGATAAGGAAGATCAGCATCAGGAAGAATGGGAATTGATGGCTGACGCTAGTATACAGCATGCCTCCTAACAGGACTCCCAAAGCCATGACAATGTAACTGAAAAACTGTGAAAAACCGGTCACTTTTCCTCTCTGCTCCTTCGGCACCAAATCCGCCATGAGAGCTGAATACGAGGAAAACATCATCAACTGGGTCAAACCCAACAAGATCAACGATAAGAACAGTCTGTAAAGATCACCATAGATGAAGAGCAACAGCGCAGGAGCAGCAAATGCATAAGAGAGCAACAACGGGATTTTTCTCCCAACTTTGTCAACAAGTTTGCCGACTGGAATGGCCAAGCCGATCATTGCAGCAAACAAAACCATGAGGACAAGCGACCACTCTGGCCTAGACAATCCCAGATCCTCAACAGCGTAGACCACAGTGAAAGTCTGTATCATAGCAAACGAAAATCCACCAACCAGAAAAGCCAAGAACAGATGAAACGTTGACCTAGGCACAACCTTCCAAACCCTGAAACTCTCCTTAAGTGAAGCGGGATAAGCCCTTAATATCTCCATGGCGCTGATCTTGTGCGGATCAGAAATGGTTTCTTTAAGATTTGATCGCAAGGCGGCTGCTACCAGAAACAAAACGATGACCACGCCGTAGCCTATTCTCATGCCCATTATAGATCCATAAATAGTGTACAAGAAAGCAGCTATGGCAGGTCCAGGCGTCGTGGCCACCGATGCTATAAGTTGAGTTATGGAGGTTCCCATACCGCGTTTTTCAGGTGGCAGTGAATCTGAAATCATGGCGAACAGTGCTGGTTGATATATCAAACACAGGTTTTGCACCACTACTCCTAAGAGAATGATCTCCCAGCTTGGAGCCAGAGCAAAAAATATGTAGGACAGCGCGACGCCGAAGGTCATGGTGAATATCAGCCATCTTCTTCCGTATTTGTCGGCTAGGTAGCCTCCTGGAAACTGCACTGAAGCCAAACAGATGAGGGCTACGAAGCCTATTAAGCCGAGGATTGGCTCGTTGCCCCCTAGGTCTTTGACGTATAAGGGGTAGTATGCGCCTGGTATTTCATTTCCGAAGTCAATGAAAACCCAGCTTATTACGAGGACGAGGTAGTTGCCTCGGACGAACGAAAATTCTTCTCTGAGTTTGTCGAAGAACGACAACTTCGATAACAGTCCTCGGTTAAACGTTGGGTCGTGGGCTGTCTAGTACCGGAGTGAGATATTTAACCATTTCAAATAAGGCGCTAGGTTTTATCAGATGCGACATCTATAATCCACTTGACGCAATTGGTGGAAACACATATGAGTTCTGAGATCGCACTCGCTCAAGACTATGTCGAATCACTGAAGCAAAAGTATCCGAGCTTGGACTTTCCAGAGTACAAACTGCGACAATGGTATTCTAAAGCTCATCAAGTGTTCTTCGACTGCAAAGAATCCGATAAACAGGGGTGTCTTCAATCAGCTCTTAGGAAAACAGATTATGCGGCTTTCGCGATTTTCTTCGTTGCCAAAGATCAGAGCGGCGCGTACCGGCTAACTGATGCCAGCTTCAGAAATTTGGGCACCGAAACTTTGGAGCATTTCATGCAGCGGTTCCATTCGCAACTGGAATCCATGACAAAGTTGGGCATTCAGGCAACGGGAATGGAATACATCGAATGCGTGGGACACAGCTACGTTGAAGCTTGAAAGACGTGAAGCCAAATCGGTAGAAGAAGGCACTAAGCGAGATCCGTCTTCTTCTTCCACGCACTCGAAGAGCGAATATTCACATCTCTAATCTGCGGTTGACGGCTTGGCGTCAGGTTTGAACAAGCGTTTCTCATAAGCTGACCTTGGCTGAATTTTCCCTCGTTGTTGCTCGGTCATCATTCTTCGGCGCTCAATGTTTCTAGCTCTAGCTTGAGCCTTGGCAATCTTTGTCTTTGATGGCTGCGCTGCTCGCCTTGGCTTGGGAAATCCCAGCGGACGTTTGAAAAACTCTGTCTTCTTGTTTTCCTTCTTTCTGGGTCTAACCGCTGGCTTGGCAACTCTAATGAATGTAACTGTGTGATTGTCCAAATCAACCCTTTCGACGTGCCATCCAACAGCTACCCAAGGTCGACTTCGAGTATTGTTCCACCACTCAGCTTCGCGAGAAGCATTAATCGGCAAGTTGTCTCCTATTATTCCCTCAATATCGCCTATTGGAACCACAACTCTGCCAGTGAACATGCCTCTGCGCAAGAGATAGCGACTCAACGAGCTGTACTTTGTTCCCAAATGGCGAGGCGTAACTTCTCTTCGAGCACAATTCAAGCAGATAACATAACCATCCTTAGTGAACATGGTACAGTCGAAACAGTAGAGCTTGCTGCAACGTGTGCAACGTCTCAAATAAGAACTTGAAACAACACGCTTGCAAAGCGCACACTCATCTTTCAAGAGCAGCATGGCACAATGCTCAAAGTTATTGAAAACCTAGGGCGCGGCATTAACTTTACGTATTAACCCTTCAAAAAAAGGCCAAAAATGACAAGGTTGCGGCTACCGCACTTGAAACAGGCTGAAAGCAGCTGTGATTTTGCCCAAACTAGGGTGGACTAGTGCCGACTTTCTTTCCTTCCGCAACCATCATGGTCACGGTTGAGCGGACGCCGTTGAGCTTACGAATTTCATAGGATACAGCGTTCTTCAACTCATCAATCTTCTCTGCTTCCACATAGGCCACAGCGTCGTAGACTCCGTAGACAGTGTAAGCTTCTTTCACACTTTTCATGTTCTTGAGTTGGTTGACCACGTCTTGCTCCATTCCAGCCTCAGTGTTTATCAACACGAACGCTTTCGCCATGACATTTTCCCCTCAAATGTGCTATATGCAAATGACTCCATTAATAAAAGATTCGCAAAGCAAGCCACAGGGCATAGCCACCACTAATCGGGAACTACACAAAATCATGAACGGCGAAAAAACCCACCAAAAAAGCGATCACGCGCGTCTATGAAACGAACCCGATAAGGCGGATCTTGGCTCCACACTTGTTGCATTGAATTGTTAGTTCTTCCAAGGACCCGCCGTCCATCCGCGTGTCAGCAATGGTGTAAACGGTCTCACTCGTGTCTTCAGGTGATATCATCACGCTGCAGTTGGGGCATGGAAAATCGCCGTTTCCATCAATCCTAGACAGATCGATTGTTAGTACCTGCGGGTTTGTTTGTTTCAACGTGTTCAACGTCCCTTTGTTGTTCGACGTTTTTGGTTGTGTGGTGTCGAATTTATATAGCGTTTATGAAACACAAGTACACATTCATAAGACGCATCATTCAAATACCATAACGCAACATAACGCTCGGATTTTTCCTTTTCCAACAATCATTCAACATTATCTTGCTTAAAGAAGAGCCTGATCAAACATCTGAGCCAAGTTAAGCGAATCGAAACTGAAGAATCAAAAAATAAGCTAGGTTTCCAACAGCTCATCGGAAACTGCGGAAACGAGTCTGTCAGCCAGGTTACGGTTCAGTTATCTTTATGGCCTGTGTTGGACACTGCACTTCGCAAGCTCGACAGTATATGCATTGAGGTTCGCTGACGGGATCAGATTTCTTCTCAGACGTTGGATGTCCTGGTGAGTCAACCCAATCGAAGACGCTGACCGGACAGACAGATATGCAGATGCCATCTCCGTTGCAGCAGTCCTGATCAACCGCAACCAGTGTTCCATGGACGCCAAGTTTCTCCGGCGCTTTCACTTCGCCTCTAACCTTGTGTCCAGCATGCTCTCCAGACTCGGCTTTGTTCTTCATGAAATCAGGATCAATTGGCAAATCGAATTTTCACCTTCCTTTTGGCAAAATACACGTTAAGCTGAATATTTATGCTTTGCTTAACCATCTTAAACCTGCAAAAATCCTTAAATGCACTGCCCACTACTGCTCTCGCCATGGATTTCCTACCTCTGCTAGCATCATTCAGTCTTGTCATGATAGCAGAGCTAGGAGACAAAACCCAGCTTGCAGTTATCAGCCTAAGCTCAAAACGTAAATCCATAAACGTGTTCATAGGCGCCCTGTTGGCTTTTGCCCTCGTCGATGGAATAAGCGCTCTTGCAGGCGGAGCTATTGCAGCACTAATCCCGGCATTTTGGGTAGGCATAGGCGCCGGCATTGCTTTCATGGCGTTCGCTGCTTACACATTGTTTTTTGAGAAATCTAAGAAACCCCAGATCGAAGAGAAATCCCTAGCTATGGCTTCTTCCTTTTCTCTCATAGCTCTAATGGAGCTAGGCGACAAAACACAGTTAGCAGTCGTTTCGTTGGCTGCTGAATACGATGCGCCGTTGTTGGTGTTTGTTGGAGTGATGCTGGCATTTGCCGCATTAACTGCGTTAGGCGTGTTGCTCGGCACAACCATATCCAGATGGGTTCCTTTGAAATACGTTAGAATAGGCTCAGGCTTACTCTTCATCGTGTTCGGCCTCCTATTCATCTGGAGCTCACTGACTGGAAACAAAGTGTTTTAGGCTAGCAACTCGTTTTCGAGTGGCTTAAATACACAGTCCTCACTTCCTCACCTACAGGCGAAGTCAAGAATGAAGCCGCCGACCCTCAGCGCACAATCTTGGAAATATCTGTACGCGTTGTATAAACTTGCTGAGTTGGGCGCCTCACGCCGCACCGTCAAAGTCTCAACCGAATACTTCGCCGACAAGATGGGTCTCTCCCAGCAAACCGCGTCGCGTTACCTGATTCAACTCGAAAAGAAAGGTTGGCTGAAAAGAAACATAACACCTGATGGATGCTTGGTCAAAGTCACAGACACTGGCCAACAGGAACTGAAGCAGTTGTACTCCAATCTCGGCCTTGTCTTCGAAGCCGCCTATCCACCGTCAGTCACTTTGGAAGGCGTGTTATTCACAGGGCTGGGCGAGGGCGCATACTACGTGTCGAAAGAGGGTTACCGCAAACAGTTCCTCGAAAAACTAGGCTTTGACCCTTATCCGGGAACTTTGAACCTCAAACTCACCACCGACTATGACATCAAGACCAGAGGCGAGCTGGAATCATATCCTGCCATTGAGTTGCATGGCTTCCAAAATGAGTCAAGATCGTTTGGCGGCGTCAGATGCTATCCTGCAATAATCAACAACAAGGTTAAAGGCGCCATCTTAACTGCCATGCGAACCCATTACGACTCATCCGTAATCGAGATAGTTTCGCCAGTCTATCTTCGATCTCACCTTAAACTCAAGGATGGACAGAAGATTAAGGTTGAAGTTCTCACCTTGCCCTAAACTATCTCCTGCAAATCTGGCTGATTCTCTTCTTGATTTTCAACGAGCTGTTCAACTCGTCTTTGCCAAATTTCTCAATTCTCACAACCTCAACTGGGTATTTTTTCTCAGCTACAACCTTGCGAACTTGCTTTTCAATGCCTTCTTGATCGTAACCTACTGCAATAACGTTGGGCCTTAACTCCGTGATCACCGAGCCAATGTCAAAGTCCTCATAGCCCAAGATAGCTTCATCAACAACCTTCAAAGACTCAACCAACGCCCGCCGATGTTCCTCGGGCATGACCGGTTTGTCCCCCTTCCTCTTCTCAACTGTTTTGTCTCTTGCAATTATGACCATCAGTCTAGCGTTTTTGCCGCCTGCTTTTTTGGCTTCTTCAAGATACTTCACGTGACCCAAATGGAGCAGGTCGAACGTGCCTGACGCTAGCACGATCTTGCCTTTTTTCTTCAAGTTTTTTCCTTCGTTTCGGACCATCTGAACTCCACCAAGCCTAAGAGGCGCAACGCGTCAAGCATGCCTTCACAATAGGCGACCGATACCAGTCCAGTTTCATACTGCTGTTTTTCTCCATAATACTTTGCATCGCTTAGATATCGCTTCGCGTCCTCAACCACTTCGATAACTTGGTCAAGGCTTAAGGTCTTAGCGTTCTGCTTGACTCTGATTTCACCCAAGACCTTCTCTGAGTTCCCAATGTACTTTGCTAGCAAAGCGTGTGCGCTCATTTTGCCATCTCCCTAATCTTTTCAGGCGCCTTTGCCAGTGTGACAAGCGCCTCTACCTCCATGAAGTGCAGTTTGCCCGGAAAAACTAGGGAGTGGGGCGGTTTTCCAAAATCAAACCCCTGAAGTTTTCGGACAAAATCTGCTTTTATCGTGGGATTTTCTGAGCCGGCTCGTGCGATGCCGACTGCCAATGCGTCAGGCGTTATCACGCGGTGGTGCTTCCGCTTCTCCAGGCCAAAGAGCACTTCCAAGGCGTCTCTTATAGTCATGTATCGTTTTTCGTCTACTCGGAGGTCAAGAAAACAGAGCGTGTGGAGACCGGTTTTCCGGTTCTGGGCGATAACGTTGTACGGGGTCTCATCAACAGAGCCCGTATCGGTGAAAGGTATGGTGACGCTTCTGCCAAACTTGTAGTTCTGCAAGCCCGACAAGCCGGTCACTGCTGAAACAATTGATGCCGCATGGACAATGCTGGTCCTAATGCCTTTCTTTTGGGCTCGAATACGCAAATCAACATGTGTTGTAGCAATCAGAGGGTCGCCGGGCACCAACAAGACTGCCCCGCCCTTCTCCGCCGCCGTCAAAATCATCATTCCGCAGTCTTCTTCGAGGTCGTGTCTAGAAACCAGTTGGACCCGCTTTCCAACGAGTTTCTCAAGTTTTGAAAGATCAAGTTCTGGCAAGAGGCTCGTGTACAACTCTGCAAACAGGACCTCAGCCGTCTTAGCTTTTTCCAAGCCTAGAAGCGATATGCTTTTCTCGCTGCCTAAGCCCAAGCCAACAAACACCAATTCACCCAAGTGATCCATTCCTTCCACTTGTCAACAAAGGACTACCGCCGAAGCTATTTAAAGCGTTTAAACCTCATCTAGAATCATGAAAATCGTTTTCATCCAAACCGGAGGAACAATCGACAAGGACTATCCAAGAACGCAGAAGGGGTACGCTTTTGAGATAGGGAAGCCAGCTGTCGAAAGAATATTGCAGAGAGTTCATCCAAACTTCGACTTTCAGATAGTTTCGCTTTTGAGGAAAGACAGTCTAGACATCACGAAACAAGACCGAGAGAAGATACTTGAAGCCTGCAGGAAAGCTGACGCTGACAAAATAGTAGTTACACACGGAACTGATACGATGATAGAAACCGCCAAGAGACTAAGCGACATTAAAGACAAGGTTATGATCTTGACAGGAGCTCTGAGGCCGGAGAGGTTCTCTGATTCAGACGCCTTGTTTAACGTTGGAACCGCTATTGGCGCCATAAACGTTCTGACTAACGGAGTCTACATTGCGATGAGCGGCAGGATCTATCCTTGGAATGAGGTCAGGAGGGACAGAAAAACAGGGCGATTTGTTGAGAGTTGAGCCGCTCGGTCTAAGTAAGCTTAATAAACTCATGTAAAATGTGCAATATGGCAATCGCGCAGAGGGCCCGTAGCTCAGCAAGGTTAGAGCGGCGGACTCTTAAATGTCCGTAATAGAGATATCCGTAGGTCAGGGGTTCAATTCCCCTCGGGCCCGCCATCTGAAGTCGTTTTCAGCTGTTTCTTTTTCAGGTGTCTCAAGATGGGTTTTCCCTCAGTAGCTCAACAATCAAAGGCTTCTCTTCTCGCAGGCACAATAGGATTTTATATGTACTTCATCCATTATTCTATTCCAAAAACAATGATTCAAAGGGAAAGTTCACTATATGTCGAGGGGCACATTGATTGCAACTGCTATCATATCTCTGGTCGCCATTGCCTTAGCAGGCATTTTCCTAGCTCCTTACTTGACGCCCGCAGCTCCCTCAACCACCATTAGAGTCGGATACCTAACAGCCGACCTTCACCACATCGCATATTTCGTGGCCAAGAACAAGACTGTAGGCGGCGGTCAATCGTTTTTTGAAAAGTACAGCGTCAACGTGACAGACGCTGTTTCGGGTGGATATGCTTCTGGCGGCGTGGAGATGGATGCGTTTGCGGGAGGTAAAGTTGACATCGGCTTCTTAGGTGCGCCCCCAGCTATAATCAAGCACCTGAACTTGGGCGTGAACACCACGGTTATAGCGCAGGTCAATGACATCGGCTCAGCCATCGTGGTGAAACCTGAAGTCAACAACATTTCAGAGTTGAGGGGCAAGACCATCGGTGTGCCAAGCCGAAGTTCAATTCAATACTTTCTTCTGCTAAACTACGCTGAGAAGCAGAACATGAGCATAACCGACTTCTTAATAGACGAGCCACTTTCTGGAGCCAACATGGAGCTGAAACTGCAGTCGGGTGCCATTGACGCTTTTGTGGCGTGGGAACCGTTTCCCTCAGACGCTGTTAACAAAGGATTTGGAAAGCTCTTGGCAACATCAAGCGACATCTGGCCTCACCACCTAGACTGCGTAATAGTAGCCGACAAAGCTTTCGCGGCAAACCATCCTTCCACAGTCGTTAACTTTCTCAAGGCGCACATTGAAGCAACCGAATGGATAAACGAAGCCAAATCTGATCCAAGTTCGTCTCAGTATCAACTGCTTGTAGACATCGGAGTTGGATTCACGGCGCGCGAGGCATCGGTTGTGAAGGAGGCGTTGAGTCGCATAGACTACAAATATGCCGTTAACCTCACGTTCCTCAGCACTTTCATCGAGTTCACCGGCAAACTCATCGACTTCAACATGGTGCCCTCAACCAAACTTGCTGAAAGAGGCTACGAAGACAAGTACGATTTCACTGAGAAATACGTCGACGAATCCTATTTGACTGCGGCTCGAAGTGATTAAATGAAGGAGAAGCAGCGCACACTCCTCATCAAACTCTTATTGGGCATTGTTGCGCTGGCAGTTTTCTTCTTTATATGGGATCTTGTGGCTGCACGAGATCCGAGAGGGCTGCTGCCTCGTCCAGTCAGCATCTTCTCAACTCTGATACGTGTGGTGATCACAAATGAAAGGGACCCAACAGGTCATGTTTTCAGTGAGCATGTGGTGGCGAGCCTTTTCAGAGTGTCTTATGGCTTTTTTCTCGCTGCCGTTGTTGCGATTCCTGTAGGTTTGCTGTGGGGGTATTCGCTTTATGCTGAGGGCATTAGCAGGCCTTTGGTGGAGCTTTTCCGTCCTATTCCGCCCTTTGCTTGGATTCCCTTTGCCATAATTTTCTTCAGAGACCCGTTTGACGCCGTGTTCATTGTCTACTTGGCCTCGTTTTTTCCAATCGTCTTGAGCACGGTTGCAGGTGTCAAGGCTGTGGACTCCGTCTTAATCGATGCTGCGCGGACTCTTGGCGCCAACAAAAGGCAGCTTTTTGGCAAAGTTATTGTTCCTGCTTCGTTGCCGCACATTATGACTGGGCTGCGGATTGGCTTGGGCATAGGCTGGATGGCTATCGTAGCCGCTGAACTAGTTGGTGTTAGAGAAGGTGGTTTGGGCTTTTACATTCATGTTATGAGCGACGACTTTGGGCTTTACGAAAACGTGTTTGCAGGCATGTTTCTCGTTGGAATAATAGGTTTCCTCATGATAACTGCGATAAGCTATGTGGAAAGACGGTTGTCCAGATGGGCAGGAATACTCTGATCCAGATCCGCGGTTTGAGCAAAGTCTTCGAAAGCGACAAAGCCAGAGTTGAAGCTCTAACCGACCTTACCCTAGACGTGTACCAAGGCGAGCTTCTGTGCATAACCGGACCAACCGGATGCGGCAAGACTACACTCTTGCGAATACTAGCAGGGTTGGAATCACCGAATGCAGGCGAAGTTCTTCTGAATGGGCGCGCAGTGTCAAAACCCGGTGCAGATAGAGGCTTTGTATTCCAGGAATTCGCTCTTTTTCCGTGGAGATCCACGCGCAAGAACATTGAGTTCGGCTTAGAAATCAAGGGCACTGCGCCGGAGAAGCGCCAAGAAGTCGTCGATAGCTACTTGAAACTAGTGGGGTTGCAGGGCTTCGAAGACGCTGTGCCTCGTCAGCTTTCCAGCGGTATGAAGCAGCGAGTGGCTATTGCCCGAGCTTTAACCAATGATCCTGAAGTGTTGTTGATGGATGAGCCTTTTGGTTCTCTTGATGCGCAGACCCGGAATATTATGCAGAAGGAACTCTTGAGAATATGGGCGCAGACAAAGAAGACTGTGATGTTTGTCACTCATTCGGTTGACGAAGCGGTTTACTTGGCAGATCGAATTGTTATTTTGACAGCGCGACCGGGAACAGTTAAGAAAGTGATTGAGGTAAAGCTGCGGCGGCCTCGTGACCGCACAGGCGAAGAGTTCTATGCTGTGAGGCGTCCTATTCTTCAGGAGTTGGAAGCTGAAGTAGAGAAGACTATGAGCAGATGAGGAGAATAGCCGTCGAAAGCTGCTTTGGTGAACGCTCATTGCCTGACGCAGTTGGCCTAAAGGTTCCAAAGACTTCTGCCCAAGAAGCCATCATGCTAACCAGAGAATTGGCGCTCTTGAATCGTGAACTTAGGGTGCATCGGGACAACGATTCCATTCACATTCCATTGGTGCGCAAGCCACTTCCAATAGAACTTGAGAAACTGAAACGCGCCTTGCCTGAGTTGCAGATCGCGCAGCGGAAATTCGAGGAGAACCTAGGGAAACCAGTCACGCTTGTGGACATTCTAAGCGGCAAGTTGCCACCTCATGTGCTGGCCAGTCTGCCGCATTCAATTGATTTTGTGGGTGACATAGCTGTTGTTGAAGTTCCACCCGAGCTTGAACAGTATAAGGGGATCATCGGCGACGCCATTTTGTCAGTTCATGAGAGGGTGAAGACTGTTCTCTCGAAGTGGAGTCCGGTGACCGGTGTTTATCGTCTTCGAACTTTTGAGGTCATTGGAGGAGAGGCGAAGACTCAAACAGTGCACAAAGAGCATGACTGCGTGTTTTCTGTGGATCTCGCGAAGGCTTACTTTACGCCGCGTCTGTCCTATGAGCATTCCCGCGTTGCGTCTTCGGTCAGGGAAGGCGAAATCGTGGTCGACATGTTTGCGGGCGTCGGACCTTTTTCCATCCATATCGCTAAAACGCATGGGAAAGTGCGTGTTTACGCCATAGATGTAAATCCCGGTGCTTACGAATTTCTGAAGAAAAACATAGTGGTCAACCGAGTTGTGGGCAAAGTTACGCCCGTTCTAGGCGACGCAAGACAGGTCATCAATGAAAGGCTGGTTGGAGTCGCCGACCGCGTGGTTATGAACTTGCCTGAAAAAGCCATAGGATACGTGGATGCGGCGTGTAGAGCGCTGAGATCAGACGGCGGCATCATACACTATTACCAGTTCAGCAACACACCTGAACCCACAGAGACTGCAAAGACTAGGTTCGCTGAGGCAGTTGAGCAGTCTAATCGGCGCTTGAGAAAAATATTGGGGACAAGAATTGTGCGTGGGATTGCGCCGTTCACGTATCAAGTGGTAATCGATGCAGAGGTCACGTAGCCTTATACACGGTTAGGGTGATCTTAATTTTTTGTTTTGGGTTCTGCATTTTTTCAATCAGTGTTCTCGGGAAGTCTTGGGCAGCTTTATCCGCTCGGATGGCGAGTGTTCGATCGCACACGTAGTCGCTTTTTCTGACAACAAGATCGGTTGGATGCGTGAAGGTTAGGTGAGGGCTTCCCCAAGCTTTGACAACTTCAACTTCCCCGTCTGCTTCGAAGTGGATTGCGATTTTGGCTTTCTCGTTTTGGGCAGCTTTCTTGAACTTTGAGTTCAGGTCTCTTGCTCCTTTGTTTGAGTCGATCGCGATTATGCAGTCGCCGCGTCTGGTTAGATGTGTTTCTTTGGTGATTTCAAGAGTTGTCCTGTTAGTGGATGTGACGTTTTGGTGTCCACGTGCATGGATGACTTCGGTTGCTTTCAAGCATACTCTCTCTTGTAAGACTGCACCTTTGGTTCTTATTCTAGGACTTCTATGGCGTCGACTTTTCCGTCGCCGTCCATGTCGAAACCTTGAATGACCGCGGCGAAGTCGTCTGCAGCGTTGAAGTTTTTGAGGGTTTCTTTCCAAAACTTGGTTAACGCCAATACGCAGGCTTTTGTGCCCACTGCCTTATTGCCCGCTGTGACTATGATTCGTTTGGTTCTATCCCATGGATTAGTTATTTTCGCTATTAAGCCGATGTTGTCGCTAGTATAAACCGCGCCGGTCCTTTGGGAGATGAGTCCGCCGAACAGGAATCCTTCTTCGGTTGATTTTACGCTGAAGCGTGTGGGTAGATGGTTGTTGACTTCTTGGGTGAGTAGGTTTGTGCCTGGTCCACCTACGAGGATGAGGTTGTTCTTTTCCTCTTTTTCGACTTTGACGTCTACGTCGAGTTTTATCACGAAGTCGTCGGGTAGCGTTACGTATCGTCCGAGGAACAGGCTTAGGTATGCGGCGTAGTGTCCATCTCTGGCTCGAGCCTTGAATGGTCCATGAGGATCTGGGCTGCCGACTATAATTTTGCCGTCGAACACGCCGTCTTTCAGGAACGGTGAGAAGAATTCTTTGAGTTTTTCATCCATTTCTGTGCTGTCTAAGGCTGCGATCTTGCGGTTTCCGAAAGGCAATTCGACGCCGAAGGCTGGAAACGTGACTCTGTAGAACCTAGCTATCGCACCTTTCTTCTCTTCTTCTTTGACGATTTCTATGATTCCTGCTTGGGCGAGTCTTCGTATGTGGTAATAGACCTTCTGCTCATGAACGCCAAGTTTTTTGGCGATTTGGATGGGGTACATTTCGTTTTCGGCTATGAGCCTGAGGATTTGCCAGCTTAGTCGGCTTTCAAGTGTTTTCAGCTGGTCCGGACGGTCGAATATGGCTATGTCTTTTGCCTCGAAACTGGGCGGTTCGCCGCTGAGCAAGAGTTTCTTTTTCATGGTTTGTATGGTAGCTGGATGATTCCCTTATAAACATTTTTTTAATGGTTTGGCAGGCTTTTTCTCGATAAAGTCTAATAAGAATACGGTTTCATAGTTTTTCGCGAGGGCTACTCTGTTGATAACCGCAGAGGAACTTCAAAAAAGAATAGACAAGTTTCCCAGAGTCAGACTTGTGCATCTGCCTACGCCACTGGAAAGGATGCCTCGACTAACTGCCTCATTGAATGGTCCACAGTTGTGGATAAAGAGAGAAGACTGCACTGGTCTTGCGTTTGGTGGTAACAAGGAAAGGAAGGCAGAATTTGCATTGGGAGATGCGTTGAGCAAGAAGGCTGACGTTGTGATCACAACTGGACCCACACAATCAAATCATGCGCGGGCTACAGCCGCAGCCGCGAGCAAACTGGGCGTGAAAGCGATTCTGGTTATCACTGGTGAAGAACCGGGCAGTTATGATGGAAACCTGCTTTTGAACCGTCTTCTCGGAGCTGAGATTCGACTGCTTGGAGGAAAGCCTTCGAAGTCGGATAGGGCGCGTTTTATGGAGGAGATAGCGGCTGATTTGAGGAAGATGGGTCATATCCCCTATGTGATACCTGCAGGTGCCTCCTACCCTCCTGGGGCGGCTGCATATGTCAACGCTATGCTCGAGTTACTGAGGCAGGCACGCGACTACGGCTTCAAGATTGATAATATTGTTCATGCTGCAGGCTCCGGTGGAACTCAGGCTGGGCTCGTCCTGGCTGATAAGGCTCTAGGATCAGAGGTCGCAATCTTGGGGATTTGTGCCGAGCCAGGAATCAAGAACAAGCTAATTGAGGAAACCGTTGGGATTGCGGTGAAAACTGCTTCGCTCTTAGATCTTAAAACAAATGTGATGTCGGATGATGTGGTTTTGAACGAGGACTATGTTGGTGAGGCTTGTGAAAAACCGACTTCGGAAGCTCTGAGGGCTATTAAGCTAGTCGCGCAGACTGAGGGAATACTGCTCGACCCGATTTACACTGGCAGAGCCATGGCTGGGCTCATCAATCTCATAAAGCAGGGTCATTACAAAAGGGACGACAATGTTGTTTTCTTGCACACAGGTGGAACGCCAGCGCTCTTTCCCTACAGAAAGGAGTTTGTTTGAGCCTTTTGACCGTGGTTCATGCTTGGATGAGTGATGAAGTGGACCCCTAAAGACTTTTTTTTAATGGAGGCGTCGTTGGGCGTCGCTCTAGTCCATGAGCCGTTTTAGAATTCGTTTTAGTAATATTGCTGATTTCTTAAGAATGCTTATAGACTGCTCTGCGTTGTATTCTACGAGCTTTAGATGAGCTAGAGACTAACTGAAACATTCGCTTTGTGTCAGATTTCTGGAGGCTGTTGTTGATGTGCGGAATATTCGGCAGCATAGTAAAGAATGGTGCGGCTGCACCTGTTATTCACGCGGGTTTGAAGCGGCTAGAGTATCGTGGCTATGATTCTGTGGGTCAAGTTACGGTTGAGGATGGCCGCTTGTTCATTAAGAAGGATGCGGGCAACATCGATGATGTTCACAAACTGTTGGATCTTGACGACATGCCTGGAAGAGTAGGCATAGGGCATACGCGTTGGGCTACCCATGGCGCGCCTTATCAAGTGAACGCTCACCCGCACACTGACTGCACGGATGAGATTGCGGTTGTGCACAATGGGATTATTGAGAATTTTGCTGATTTGAAGTTGGAGCTTGAGACTAAAGGGCATGTTTTCAAGTCTAAAACGGATACTGAAGTGGTTTCGCATTTGATTGAGGAAGCGATGAAAGGCGGTTTGTCGCTGGCTGAGGCTGTGCGTGACGCTGCGAATCGTTTGGATGGCTCTTACTCTATTGCTGTTGTGTCTGCTCGTGAACCGGACAAGATTGTTTGTGCTCGTAAGGAGAGTCCGCTGGTTGTGGGCATTAATGAAGGCGAGGTCTATTGTGCCTCAGATATTCCTGCGTTTTTGCCTTTGACCAAGAAGGCTTTGATTGTTGAGAATGGCGAGCTAGTGGTTTTGACTGCAAATCGTTACGAGATTCGTCGTTTAAGCGACTGGAGTGTTGTGCCTCGTCAGCCTGAGGTAGTCGACTGGGATCCTGAGATGGCTGAGAAGCAGGGTTATCCGCATTTCATGTTGAAGGAGATCTATGAGCAGCCGAACACCTTGCGAAATACGCTGAGGTTGCAGAACCAGTTTCTGGATTTGATGACCGAGTTTTTGGACAGGGCGGGCGAAGTGTTTCTGGTTGCATGTGGCACGAGTTATCACGCCTGCTTGGCTGCGTCGTACATGTTTAGTAAGCTGGCGTTTTTGGCTACTCATCCGATTATTGCGTCGGAGTTTGTGGAGCAGCATGGCAGAAGCGTGAACATTGACAGTACAATTCTGTTTGTTAGCCAAAGTGGCGAAACAGCGGATACCTTATCGGCTTTGGATCATGCACGCCTGAGAGCGGCAACTGTGCTGGGCTTGACTAATGTGATTGGTTCGACTTTGACGCGTGTGAGCCGGGTTTACGTGTGTCAACAAAGCGGACCTGAGATCGGTGTGGCTGCGACCAAGACATTTACGAGTCAGCTGAGCGTTTTGTCGCAGTTGGCGCTTAGGCTAGCGAAGAAGCGTGGCAAAGTTTCGCATGTGGAAATCGAATTCCTGGAGGATAAGTTGGAGCAGATTCCAGATATCGCTGACGAGATTTTGAGGACGCAAACTGAGAAAATAAAGGCTTTGGCAAAGAAGTACAGTCGGAGTCAATGTTTCTTCTATTTGGGCAGAGGCATTAGTTCAGCGACGGCTAATGAGGGCAGGCTGAAGTTAATGGAAATATCATACGTGCCTGCCATTGCCTATCCTGCTGGTGAATCTAAGCACGGTCCCATCAGCCTGATTGAGCCGGGGTTTCCGGTGGTGTTCATTTGTCCAAAGGATGATACGCACCGGGCTGTGGTGAGCAACATCATGGAGATGAAGGCACGAGGCGCTTCGATTATCGTGTTGTGTGAGGAAGGCGACGAAGAAATCAAGCGTTATGGAGACGATTTCATTGAGGTGCCTAAGGGCATTCCAGAGATTCTCTCGCCTATATTGTATGTGATTCCCATGCAATTGTTTGCGTACCATGTGGCTTTGGAAAAAGGCTTGAACCCAGACATGCCACGCAACCTAGCAAAATCAGTAACAGTGAAATAACTAGGTAGGCTCATGACGCTCTTCTCTGAACACGGCAAAGAATAGGCTGCAATTGGCTGGATGGAATTTCTATTCGAAGCTAGCTAGCGCTTCTTCTTATGTCTCACCAAACTTGGGTGGGCATGCCTTGAAGCATAGCGTGCACGTTTCTTGGCGTTCAATCTATTTCAACTCACAAAGATTGTTTGGGCAACCCAATCGGATAAGCGTATCTGCTGTAAGACTGCATCCTTTGTTTGAAACCCTAAAACTCTTTTATGCTAGATAGAAATTCTATCTTCTTTTTATCAGTGAGATATTATATGCCTCAAGGCAAGACCTGGGGTGTCGCCCGCTAGTGCGGGTAGTGCTCTGAGGAAAGGCAAGACATGAGAAAAAGGGAGGTTACCGCAATTGTATTACTCGCGAAGGATTTTATAAGGCTGGTCTGTATTACTTCTCGGACGTCCAGCAGAAGCGATGATGCAAAATATGTCTGAAAGGGTCATAGCCGTTACAAGAGTAAGAAGAAAAAAGCAAGATGGTTTTGGGTTTGAATTAGGTGAAAAATTTCTGCTTTGGACAAATAAGCGAATGATGGTTTTCGACCCGAAATTGCTCAAGTATGCAGGACTGGGTGCAATCACATGGCTTGCCATACCGTCAGTAATGCAAGCAACGAGAGACTTTGAAGACAAGCTAAGACGTCTGACCCCCGAGGAACTCGAAATTAACGCTATCGAGACCATAGAATATGAGAAAATACAAGACATATCCGTAGAAACGCGCCTCATGGCTCTACACATGAAAGTAAAAGTTGGCGAAATAGAAAGAGTTTTTGGCTTCATTGAGCCAAAGAAAAAGGAAATTTTAGAAGCAATTATCAAAAGAACAATGCCGCAGGCGCGCATTGCCACCGAGGAAGTGAAGCGACATTTGAGTGGTAAACCTGACTATTCCAAAACTCCCAAAACCTTCCTTAAAAAGTGTACTGAATGCGAGGAAGAAATTCCTATAGCGTCCGAAATATGTCCTCGCTGTGGACAAAAGCAAGGTCAAAAGAAGGGATAGACCAAACCTTTTCAAACATAGGCAACAAAAAAGATAGAATTTCTATACAACAAACAAAAATTGCTAAAGATGCGAGGCAGGACTGAAAAAGACTGAGGTTCTCTGATAAATGGTTTAGGACTGCCTTTTCCATAAAAATACTAACTTTTTCAGCGCGCGTGCATTTTGGGTGATTTCCATTTATTCTAAGATAATTGTTGGATGTTTTGTTTGTTGGTGCTGAATGGTTAGGCTCTCAGCCTATAACCATGGGTTTGATCAAGCTCGCAAAGTCTTAAGCTGCGATTGTTGATTATCATTGTCTTGTCAGGAACCTGCTAGCAACATGACAGTTAAGGCTGAGTGGGAGCAGCTAATCCGCAATCTCATAGCCGAAGGAATACTCAAAACATCTAACATCACACGAGCAATCCGCCTAGTCAGCCGCGAACCCTTCTTACCTGACCACATGAAACAAAGCTACGCCATAGACGCACCGTTGCCAATAGGCTGGGGTCAAACAGCCTCAGCGCCACACATGGTATCAATCATGAACGAAGCACTACAACTCGAAGCCGGAGACAAAGTACTTGAAGTAGGCGCAGGCAGCGGCTGGCACGCAGCCACAATAGCCGAAATCATCGCGCCAGCAGACCAGCCCAAAACCACATGGGGGCACGTGTACACAACAGAAATCATACGAGACCTAGCCGACTACGCCAGAACAAACATAGAAAAAGCCGGCTACACTGAACGCGTCACAATAATCCATCATGACGGCTCCCAAGGCTATCCACCTGAAGCGCCCTACGACCGCATCCTAGTCACCGCAGCCGCACCAGACATACCTACGCCTTTAACAGACCAACTCAAACCAGACGGCGGAATCTTACTCATACCTGTCGGCGGCACATACTATTATCAAACCTTGTACCGCATAACCAAAAAAGACGCACAGCTCACACGCGAAAACCTAGGCGGAGTAGCCTTCGTACCCTTAACCGGAAAATACGGACAACACACATAAACAACACAAGCCACCAACACAAAAGAAGTTATTATTACTGTTTCTAAGCGAAAGTTAATAACACCTGAACAGAAACTCGCCACTGCCCGCAGCCACAACATTCTAGTTGATGATGTCACTAGGAACAGTTTGACGACGACACCACACAGCAAAAGCCGCAACGCACTTCAACATTGGGCGGGAACACCTACAGTAAGTTGAAGTTCTTACTCTTCATAGTCGGAAGAAGAAGGCTAAAGCCGATAGTTGACAACCTTCTTTTGAATTATTCTTCCCGCAGCCACTGGATGCTAATGGTTCAAAGCCACGGTCAACACTAACATCCAAACTGCTCTTTCCCTCTAACCCAGCATGGAAACTTCTGCAACCAACGCAACCCGAGTTAACAATCGTTGGTAAGCCAGTCTATCCGTATCTTTCTTCTTTCCAAGGGTCAGCCGTGTTGCTGTATCCCCTCTGCTCCCAGAACCCCAATTCCTGCTCCTTCGTAAACCTCAACTTCCTAACCCACTTCGCACTCTTGTACGCATACTTCTTAGGCACTATAAGCCGCAGCGGTCCACCATGCACAGCCTCCAAAGGCTTACCCTCAAACACATACGCTAAAAGCACATCGTCGCCAAGCAGTTCCTCAAGCGGCAAACTCGTCGCATAATCCCCCTCAGCCACAACTGTCACGTACTTGGCCTCTTTCAACGGCTTAACCACATCGACAATGGTCCTGAACGTTACGCCTTCCCACCTATTGTCCAAGCGGCTCCACCCAGTGACGCAGTGAAAATCGCTAATCCTCACCGCCTTCGGAAGCTTCACAAACTCCTCAAAACTAAGCCGAACCGGATTCTCAACCGGACCCTCAACCGCGAAATCCCACGATTTCACATCAAACTTGGGCACAGAACCGACATGCAAAACCGGAAACTTCGACGTCACCCTCTGATTCGGCGGAATCCTATGCCCCTCCTTGTCCAAGCTAGCACACCTTCAGAGCAACATGCGTAACATCAGAATTATTACTTTTCGCAAGCCCGAAGCCTAGAGCAGAGGTCAGAAACGATTTTTCTCTTCTGAAACACTTTTCTAGATCGAAAACTATTCTAATCAAGCAGCACAGTTACGCGGAGCAAAACCAACCCAGAGAAACAGCAGAGCCAACCAAAAATGCAACAACTGCAGGAATACTCTGAGCTAATACGCCTTCCCGTAGTTCACGAGGCTTTACTCTACGAGAAACAAAGAGGCAACAAAGTCAAATGCAACCTATGCGAATGGCGCTGCACTATCCCACAGGGCAACAAAGGCATCTGCAAAACCAGAATCAACATCGACGGCACACTGCTCACACTAGTCTACGGCGATTTAAGCGCGTTGGAAAGCCGACCTATCGAAATCAAACCCCTCTTCCACTACTGGCCCGGCTCATCAGCGCTCACGTTTTCCACATGGTCATGCAACTTCAACTGCCAATGGTGCCAAAACCACCACCTATCGAAAAAAGAGCCAGATCCACTTAAATCAAACCATTACTTCAGCCCAGAAAAAATCGTCAACCTCGCCACAAACCAACACGACACGGGCTTATGCGCCAGCTTCCAAGAACCCACTATGCTCACAGAATGGGCTCTCCCAGTCTTCAGCTTAGGACGCCAAAAAGGACTCTACTCATGCTACGTCTCAAACGGGTACATGACACAGGAAGCACTGAAACTCTTGAAAGACACAGGCATGACCGGACTAAAGATCGATGTGAAAGGCGACAAGGAAACCTACCAAAAACACTGCGGCGGCGCAGAAGTGGAAAAAGTATGGCACAACGCCCACGAAGCCAAGAAAATGGGCCTCCACGTGGAAATCGTCAACCTCGTCGTGACCGACGTGAACGATGACGACGAATGCCTGCAATGGATTATTAAGAAGCATTTGAAGAACGTGGGCGCAGACGCTCCTCTGCACTTCACACGGTACAGCCCAGCTTACAAGTTCACAAAGCCATCAACCACAGTTGATACCTTAGAGAAAGCCTACACTATGGCTAAGAAAGAAGGAGTCAATTACCCGTACATCGGAAACGTCCAAGGACACAAATACGAAAACACCTACTGCCCAAAATGCGGCGACACACTAATCCAACGCTTCGACCATACCATAACGCAATACGAAGTAACAGAAGACAAAAAATGCCCAAAATGCGGTCACTTAATACCGATCACTGGACGCCGAATTAAGAGATCGCAACCACTCGCTTAGACGTGCGTACTGGTAGCTAAACTGGCTGACGCGTCATCAACATTTTCTCGATGTTTTCCAAACGCTTCTCAATCGCTTCTAATCTATCAAGCACTTGCTTCATAGCTCTACCCAGATCCTCAGTAGCTGGCGCAGGCATCGGCGTTGGAGAAGGCCAACCTGACTCTTCGGGGCGTTCAGGACGTCTCGGCAACGGCACAGGCGGACGATATGCCGCTTTTTCTTCGCCCTTACTCCTGCTCATAAATGCTCGCTAAGAAGAATGCTGCTCAACCCTATTAAACATTAAAAGAAACCACATGTCCGACGCTAGGATCTCGCGTAATGCTGAAAATGTAATTACAATTAATATCTCTATTTACTCTCCACAGAACAAACATAAATGTATAAACTAGGTTAACTCTCAATCTCGCGTCGCGAACCAGAATCACGGGCTGAAACCTCTTTCACTCGCAAAAATAGTGCGCGCGTCATGGAGAAACTCACCCTTTCAATGTAAAATTGAAAAGCACAACCCTATTCAACAAGAAAACATTAAGTTTTTAGTTCGCTATTCAAATAAGGCAAAACAACGCTGTGACTGAGGGAAGGCAGGCGAAAACCCTTTGATGGTGCGACGGGAAGTTCAGGCAGTTATCTTCGACGAAGTTGACAACGCAAAGAAAGTTCTGATTCTCAAGAAAATCGATTACTCAGCTCGACGGCATCGTTGGCGATTGCTCAAGGGTGGAGTAAACAACGGCGAAACCGAAACCGAAGGATTGCAAAGAGAAATCTCTGAGGAAACAGGCCTAAGGAACATCAAAATAATAGGCAAAGTGCATAACTACGAGTTCTTCTTCAGACACATCAGACACGTGGTTTCAAGCTATGTAGTCGAAGCTAACTCAAAGGAACCTATAAAACTGCAGAAATCAGAAGTCGCTGACTACGTTTGGACAACAAAAGAGGAAGCCCTCCAAATGCTTCACTGGAATAATGAAAAAGAGGCACTTGCTCGCCTGAGATAACTGCGCTCATGGAAACTTCGGTCTTATAGCCGCTGTTGAACAAGCATCGACGCATTTCAGACACATTATGCATTCGGGGTGCGTGAATTTCTCCCATGGCTCATCCAATATAGGAACCACCATGGGACAGGCTTTGACACAGTCGCGGCAGTCTTTTCCACAGCGCACAGGATCACGTTTCAAACCTAGGAAGCTGAAGCGCATTAGGATGGCTGACAAAGCGCCTTGAGGACAAAAGTATCGGCACCAGCCCCTTGGGACATACACAGCAAGAGCCAAGGTCAATCCAAGGACTACCAATCGAGCCCAAAACAGCGCTTGACTAGAAGATATCGAGTTGGCAATCAAGCCAGCAGCATCAGCACTAGGCTCAAAGAACAGAGGCAGCGTATGACGCACATCCAAAACCGTTCGGGGAATCACAGCGAACAATGTATCTGCTGGGCTTAACGCATTGAACGGAGCCATGGCGAAGACTCCTAGCGCATCCTGGTAGCCTCTTCCAAGTCCACCAACGATAGATAAAGTCAGAAGACCAGAGACTAGTAGCGTCGCAATCAGGACAAAATACTTCACATTAACCATCTGACTGTGAGTGCGTGGCGAAACCGTTGTGTGTCTTCTCTTCATGACTTCTAGTATGTCTTGAACCAAGCCGAACGGGCAAGCCCACGCGCAGAAAGCTCGACCAACAAGAACCGAAGCCACGAATATTGACGCTATGGCAAGCCATGGTGGAATCAGCAAATAGAGCATGTATTGCAACGCACCGAACGCGTCTCCCATAGTCTTAGTTGGAACGCCCAGCAACCCAGTTACAGGCAGAAGTATAGGCCATGGTCCCAAACCCAGAAAAACTGCGTTGAACAAGAAAAATAGAAACAACTGCACGATGACTCTTGCGGTTTGAAATCTCAACAGTCGTTTTCTGAGACCCGGGGTTCTAGCCTCGTCGGCTCTGGGCTTCATATCTTTTTGTGGTTCTCTTTCCTTACTCAACCTTTCTTCTCACCCAGCGTTCAATGACAGAGATATTGGCTCAGTTAACAGCGTCTATGTTACGTTTTTAGAGACGTGAAAGGCTTAAGTTGCATATAAATCTTCAACAGAACGCGACAGCCACGTTTTAATGGAAGAACACGGCTACCTGGCTTCAAAGAGGGGGCACCTGCTTGCACAATGAAATTCCAGACAAACTCACCCAGCTACTGAAGACACAGAAATACCACTTAATAGGCTCACACTCAGCAGTCAAACGCTGCCGATGGTTCCATGAAGCCCTCGTCAATCAGCGCCCATGCTACAAACAGAAGTTCTACGGTATCAAAACGCACAAATGCGTTCAGATGACGCCGGCTGTCCACTACTGCAATATGCATTGCAGTTTCTGCTGGCGAGCACACAGTGGCGACAAGCCCGACCTCAGATGGAGAGAGACGCCAGATGCACGCTGGGATGACCCTGAACGGATTGTTGAAGGGTGCCTCGAAGCGCAAAGAAAGATACTAACAGGCTACAAGGGCAACCCAAAAACCGACGAATGGAAACTCAGAGAAGCCCTGAAACCAGGACACGTGGCAATAAGCCTTACAGGCGAACCCACCCTCTACCCACACTTGAGCGCATTGCTTCGCCTGTTCAACAAGCGGGGATTCACGACGTTCTTGGTTTCAAATGGAACCATACCCGAAGCGCTGAGCAGACTCAGCGAAGAACCAACCCAGCTGTATGTTTCGCTCTGTGCCTACGATGAGAAAACTTTTCTCGAAACATGTCGCCCGCAGTTCCCAAACGCTTGGACTAGGCTAAATGAAACTCTAAGCCATCTTCCCAGCTTCAGTTGTCCCACCGTGCTCAGACTTACTCTTGTTAAGCATCACAATCTGGCGCACCCCGAACTCTACGCAAAGCTGATCAAGAAAGCCAATCCCACTTACGTTGAACCAGAAAGCTACATGCACGTTGGCTTCTCTCAACTCCGCCTCGAATACGAGAACACGCCAAGCCACATGGAGATCAACACGTTCGCGAAAGAATTAGCGGAAGGAACAGGATACCACGTGCTTGATGAAGCATCTGAAAGCCGAGTTGTCCTCTTGAGCAGGCTGCAAAAGCCTATTAGGCTAACATGAAGCTCTCAATAACCTAACTGGACGGTTACCCACCTTGTCGTTGAAGACCCTGCTAAGTAAGATTCAGAATGAACTACAAAAGCGTGAGAAAATACACGAAGAAGTTCAGCGCGACATGCGCCGAGCCACACGGCTCTCCAAACAAGCCATTTTATTTACACATCAGCAAAGGTTCAAAGAGGCCAAGAAACTGTTGAAAGAAACCACTGAACTCTTCATCAAACTGCATTCTATTGCCGAAACTTATCCAGACATGTCTTACTCAGGCTTAGTAAACGCAGCTCATCAAGAGTACGCAGAAGCGCAGACACTACTGACTCTTGTTGAGGAGAATCGTTTCATCAGACCCGAGGAAATCGACGCGCCGTCAATCGACTACGTCCTTGGACTAGCAGACGTAATCGGCGAATTAAGAAGACGAGCCCTGGACTCACTTCGCAGAGAAGACGTGAAAACAGCTGAACAAAGCCTACAGCTAATGGAGGAAATCTATGTTGAACTCATGGCCATGGACGAAGCGTACATGCTTGTGCCCGGACTCCGCCGAAAAAGCGATGTGGCACGACACTTGATCGAAACCACACGAGGCGACATAACAATCGAAGCTCGACGCAGCTCACTTGAAAAATGCATGAAAAACCTTGAAAAACTAGTCAAGCAAAGAACCAAGCGCCAAAAGTAGAGCTAAAAGAGCATGCTACGCGGCAAGTTCTCGGTTGAAAAGGCTCGGCAGCTTCAGCTACGATTGTCGAAACAAGTCATAAGGGAAGACACGCTTCCTGAGAGGCTCAATTATGTTGCAGGAGTCGACGTAGCCTATGTCGAAGACTTTGCCATTGGTGCAGTTGCCGTACTCAGGTACGCAACATTGTCGCTTGTTGAAGCCCAGATAGCAACAGTGAAGACAAGCTTTCCCTACATTCCCACTCTTTTGTCTTTCAGAGAAATCAAACCAGCACGAGCAGCCATCAAGAAGCTTAAGATACAGCCAGATGTCTTTCTGGTCGACGCTCAAGGAATAGCACATCCCCGTCGACTTGGGTTCGCCAGCCATTTGGGACTACTTACAGACAAGCCAACTGTCGGCGTGGCAAAGAGCCTCCTCTATGGGAGCGTCGATTCAGCGAGCCCAGAAGGTTGGTCCCCAATAACCGATAAAGGCGAGGTCTTAGGCGCGGCGCTGAGCAGAAAGGAAAACGAGCAGCCAGTCTACGTCAGCGTCGGCCACAAGATTTCATTGAACAGAGCCATCGAAATCGTCAAACATTGCACCAAATCGGCAAGAGTGCCTGAACCCATCTACACAGCCCACACCTTGGCAACGAAAGAAAGAGATTTACGCAAACGAAAAATAACCCACCCATAACTATCAACAAGAGGAGAAAAACCAGAACGTGGACCCAAAACTGAAAAGAGCAATCAACAAAATTGCAGGCAAGACACTGCGGCAAAAAGTCGCTGCCTTAATAGAAGACCCCACAATCAAGATAGAAGGCAAAGTGTACGCAGGAATGCCCCTTGAAAAATCGCCTGCGGGCTTATCGCATCATCACAGTTATCCTGGCGGTCTAGTCGAGCACATGATCTCGACAACGAACATCGCTTTGGCCTTATGTGACACCGTAGAGAATGTGTACAATGAGACGGTTGACCGAGACCTAGTTGTAGCCGGCGCACTACTCCATGATATCTTCAAAGCGTTAACGTACGTTGAACGGGAGAACGGTACCTACGTCACGGCACCGCTCGCTGAACGTCTCGACCACCTCACATTGGGAGTAGCTGAACTCATTCAAAGAGGCTTTCCTCTCAACCTAGTTCACATAATCGTTGCTCACATGGGCTGGCAACACGGACCGATGGGACCTAGAACAGCCGAAGCACTAATCGTACACTTGGCAGACATGGCTGATTCAAGGCTAAACGGCGAAGTCTTAAACGCAGCGCAATACTTGCTCAGACAGGCGACAGGCTCGGAACTAAATCGCATCACCGCCAAAGAAGCCTTTCAAATCATCAACGCCAAAACGCAAAAAGGGTGGGAAGCCGTGCCCAAAACTCTAGAAAAACTAAGACAAAGACGTCAGAAACCCCGAAAATCGCCATAAAAAGCTTTTATCACAACTCAAGCTGTCATAGCTCTAGAGAGGGCCCGTTGCCCAGCCCGGATCAAGGCACCGGCCTTCGGAGCCGGAGAACGAGGGTTCAAATCCCTCCGGGCCCGCTCCTATTTGGGTTCAAGTCCCACAAGCTTCGTACAGAAAGCACAGGTCTTTATCCGTTGTGGGTGCGCGCGCTATGGAGGACTAGGCGGTATTGGTTCTTCTGTGGAATGGATCACGCTTACGATGTTCGTGAGTCCAATTTGTCCTTCTCCCTGCATGAAGCGTCCATTCCAACTCAACGTGGCTTCTGCATTCCTCATGATCATCGTCGATATGAGGTGAAGGGTTACTTGCGCCGGCAGCTCTATTTCGAGTTTCTGGTTTGTGTGGTCACTTTGGAGCCGAGTTATGGCTTTCCATTCTACGAGCAGTGCGAACCCTGCGATTTCTGTGTCGAGGTTGCAGGCGCCCAAGTTCCAGCTGAATTCATTGGAAGCTAGTTCCTTCTGTTCAAAGATTAAGATCCCATTGCTAGAGTCTTGAAGCATGAATTGAAGCATCGTTATCTTTGTAGGTTTCGAAATTTCAAATGCAATGACCGTAGCGTAGGACGATCCGTCACTCAGTTGCGCCATAGCTGCTTTTCCGTTCATGTGAAAAGTTGTCGTGTCGGCAAATGCCGATCTCATTGACGCAGCAGAAGAGATCAAGATTAGCATGAGAACAAGCATCTTGCCTATTGTCTTTTTGCATTGCACTTTAGCTGAGGGGCTCATAGAATACAACGAACGCATTCTCCTCAGAGTCATTATCATGTAATCAGTTGTATTTTAGATTTTCTCGAACATTCGACTAGAATGTTAGTGAATACCTGTCGTGCTAGTCGAGTAACCCTTCGAATACGCATTAATGATGCGTAGTACGCGTAGGCCGTACGGTTCACTGGGCCTTGCTGCCTGAGGAAGAGCGAACTAAGTTCTTCTTTATCGTTGCAGGAGATACATCAAACGCATCAACGTCCGTCTTTCTGCGTTTCATTAGACTCTTCTTTAGGTGGATTGCATGAAGCGTTATGCGCTATATTTCACTTTTTTTGTGGAATAACATGGGGTGAGTTCTCAGGAAGGACGCATTATCGACACTTTTATGAGTGGAATCCTTATCCATAAAACATAAATTGGTTTCTACATATTAGTAATGCGCATACCGAAGCATGAATGTATCGCTTCAACACGTCGAGGGGAGAGGGAGACTGAATAAACGTAGTTGGCCAGCCATTACGGTCGACATTTTGGAAACCACCCTACACCCCTCGAACAAGATGCGGGTGATGTACAGGTCGAACCTGAATTTTCAACGATTCAACAGGTATTTCTACGATCTGTTGAGGAAGGGTTTCATAGAAGAGATCGACAATGGAAACGACCGGACTATGTATAGGATCACTGATCGCGGTCGAACGCTGCTTGAGGTTCTCAAGAAGGCGGAGCAGCTCGTTTATTCAGAAGAAGCTTCGGTCTAGATTCTGATTGCCACCTCCCTGATTCTGTCGTCCATTCTCAAGTTTACTTCAAGCTCTACGCTGCTTAGGTTTCTGATTTGTGTCGACTGAACATCAACGCAGGTGTCAGGCGGAATTATGAAAGTCGCAACAGTGGTTTTTGGTTCAGTCGTCATCTCTTCATCTGGGAGAAGGAGTTTCCACTTGGGCTCAAGTCTTATCTTGCTGCCTTCTTCGTCGTATTTGAGGAGACCTTGCTTGGAAAGGAACTTTGAGAATTCGAGAAGCTGGCTGCTTCCAAGTCCCAGCTGATCTGACAGCTCGTCCACCCGGTGCCAATCTCCGTTTTTGATGGTGGAGAAGAACTTCTCTATGGTCAAGAATAGACCACGTGCATACAGTTGTGGGAAGTTGTATTTTAGCCTAGGAGAACATGTGGTAGAGAGAGCTCTCCCGGGGATTTCTGTGTTCATCGATTCCGATTTTCTAGAGAATCTAGCTCTAATGATTTGTACTTTTGGTCTGTACTTATCATCTATACCTTTCATTCTTCATCTCTTATAAAATAGGAACTCGTTATACTATCCTTCAGCTGAGAGTTTCGGAAAGGAGTTTCGATAAGCTTTTGCTCCGTCCTGATAGCACAGGAGGATTATCCAGTGCTGAAGCCACAGATCTCCAAATCCTAGTAGGTGATGTGAGAAACGAGTGGCGGCTCTTGTGGCGGGATCGCATCGATGACAAGGCTAGGGCAGAGGGCATGGCGAGCCGGAACTTTGAGTTGTTGTTTGTCGAACGCGGCACGGTGATAATTGCTACCCGTGACTTTAAGCTGTTGGATTTGAAGGAGATTCTGCGTGTACACAAGATTGAGAATGCTGAGCGTTTTATTCCTCCTCATCCTTCAGTGGGTGGATGGGGTAAGTTCGCTCGCACCATGATAAACACGCAGAGGCGTGTCACGCGTGCGCAACAACTGGAAGAGGCTGTGCCACGTCGAGTGGGTCGGAAGAAGAACTTGCAGCTCAAGAAGGGCGGAAGAGGCTGGCTGCACCGAAGTTCTAGAAAGTGAGTGCGTGCGCTTTTAGCCTAGTATGTGTCTGGAAATGATTTTGATGGTCTTTTCTTCCTAATTGTGCCGCTTTGGTTGTGGTGCGCTGTTTCGACGTGTGGGGTTTGTGACTTTATGGCAGGAGTGGTGGGTCGGCTGTTCACGGTGTATTATCGGTTGAGGACTAGGGTTTGGATTTGGTGGTTTCATAGGAGACTTGGTAAGAAGGCGAGTTGAGTGATGCTGTGAGTGGGCGTTTGTGTGTTGTGCAATTGTTGTAGGCCCCCTCTATTTGGTTCCAAATAGAGTAGTGGCTGTTTTAAGGGGATGATGTGGTGGGTGGGTCTTCTAGAGTTTTGGTGACTGGTGGTGCGGGTTTTATTGGCTCTCATTTGGTTGACTGTTTCATGGGTATGGGGTGTTTTGTCAGGGTTGTTGATAATCTTAATAGTGGTATTTTAGGGAACATTCAGGGTTGGTTGGGTAATTCTCGTTTTAGATTTGTTCGTGGTGATTTGAAGGATTTGGATGTTGCCAAGAATTGTGTTGATGGGGTTGATGTGGTTTTTCATTTGGCTGCTAACCCTGAGGTTCGTGTTGAGATGGCTGAGCCTTCGGTTCATTTTCGTGAGAATTTGTTGGTTACGTTTAATGTTTTGGAAGCTATGCGAGAGAGTAAGAATTCTAAAGTGATTGTTTTTGTTTCCTCTTCAACTGTTTATGGTGAACCTACGGTCTTTCCTACTCCTGAAGATTATGGACCTCTTTTGCCCATTTCTGTTTATGGAGCTTCAAAGTTGGGTTGCGAGTCTTTGATTAGTTCCTATTGTCGTATGTTTGATCTTCGAGGTGTTATTCTTCGTGTCGCCAATATTGTGGGCGAGAGGTCAAATCATGGCATAGTTGCAGATTTTATTGACAAACTTCGGCGCAACCCTAAGGAACTTGAAATTTTAGGAGATGGAAATCAAAGCAAGTCGTATTTGCACATTAGCGATTTTGTGGATTCCTTGATTCGCGCGTTTGATAGTTTCCTTGTTTCGGAAAGGGCTTTTGAGGTTTACAACGTAGGGTCGTTTGATCAGGTCTGTGTGAAGCGCATTGCGGAAATTGTTGTCGCTGAGATGGGGCTTCAGAACGTGGAATTCAGGGTAACTGGTGGAGTTGATGGGGGACGTGGGTGGAGGGGAGATGTCAAGGCGATGTTGCTTTCTTCTGATAGGTTGATTAATCTCGGATGGAAACCTTCGCTGAACAGTGAAGGAGCTATCAAATTGAGCTGTCGTGAACTTTTACGGCATATTAGAGAAGGTGACAAACACTATCATACGCGTGCGCTTCATCATCATATGAAGAAGTAGGACGTTCATGACTCCTTCCTAGCTGATTCTCATCTCTTGGATATCGCGTTTTGGTGTATGGTGAGTGGTCTGGCTTGTCTAGGATTTTGAATTTTGATCAAGCGCGTGAGCGCGCAGGTAAGAAGTATCGGTACAGTCTGGAAATTGTAAGAGACATGCTACTTATTGCTTCAGTGAAGGTTAGGAAGACGAGGATGATGTATCAGGCCAATTTGAGTTTCCGACAGTCGGAGAAGTATTTGAAGAGTCTTTTGGAGAGTGGCTTGATAGATTGTCACGATGATTCTTGTTACTTGATTACGAAGAGGGGGAAGGATTTTCTTCAAATGTATGACGATTACCTTGAGCGGAATAGGAGAATTAATGAGGAAATAAATGGCGCTCACAAGGACAAGCTTCTGCTCGAGAACATGTGTTTCAACAATGAATGCAATTCCAAGCGAATAGCAAATAGAAAAGAAGTTTCCGTGTGAATATCAAAGCAAAACGTGCTGTGGTTGTTCATTTTGTCGGCTGTTAGGTTGCTTTTTGTCTCAGGAATTGTTTTGCGCACGCCAGTTTGGGTGAAAGGGTTGCGGAGTACGCAGAGGGATCTTTTCTTGGATGAGCTTGATCAGGCATTATTACGTGTTGTTGGAGATGATCATCCTGAAACTTCAGATGAAGACCTCGAACTTGCTCGTTTGAGGTCTTCTGAAGGTGATGAGATGGTTATGAATAGGGTTTTGCGCCTTGAAAGTGGAGGCGCGCTGCAACTTTGACATGGTTTTCTCTAGACTTTTGATATAGATATTTGACTCGGTTTATTTCATTGTTGTTTAAATTCCAGAAAAGTTGAATGTTTGTTTCGGGCGCGCAACCTATTCGACAGTGGATTCTGACTCGAATTGCGGAGATGACAGAAATGTTAAGGAGTAAGGATGACGTTACGATAGTCTTGCCCACTCTTAATGAGGAGGAGGCAATCGAGTCAGTTGTCACAGAGTTGAAGCAAGTGGGCTATCATAATATTCTTGTTGTTGATGGTTATTCGACTGATGGTACGGTGAAAATTGCTGAGTCTAACGGCTGCTACGTTGTTTCTCAGCATAGTAGAGGAAAGTGCGGTGCTATTGAAACAGCTATTGAGAATGTGAAGACGCCGTATCTACTTGTCATGGATGGAGATCTCACTTATGATCCGAAGGACATTGACAACCTTTTGGTTCATGCTGACAAGTATGACCAAATAATTGGGGTGCGCGCTAACGGAAGAAAAAATATCCCACGCACAAATCGCTTCGGGAATTGGTTGATCACCAAGACGTTTAATTTGCTCATGGGAACCAAACTGAGTGACGTCTGTTCTGGAATGTATCTGATGGACACTCACGCGGCTCGGGAACTCGAGTTGAATGCCCTAGGTTTTGATGTGGAAGTGGAGATTGCGGCTCAGACTGCCATGAACGGTAGGGTCACGGAGGTTCCGATAGCGTATAGGAAGCGGCTAGGTTCTCAGAAGCTTAGCAGCTGGAAGCACGGGTTCCAGATTATGCGAACGATTTTTGGTTTAGCTCATCGTTATAATCCAGTTCTATTGTTTTCTGGTCTTGTGTCTTTAGCAGTCATTCCTGCATCAGTCATACTCTTGTGGACAGTATTGGAAAGAGTGTCAAGCGGGGCATGGCGCGGCGATTATGCTCTGAGTGGTCTGATGTTGCTGCTTTTGGGGTCCCAGGGCTTAACTGTGGCCACCATATCGCTTCTGTTCAGAAGGATGGAAAAACGCATAATGAGGCAAACGAGGAAAAGCTGAGCGATTTTAGCGCGTATGTGCTTTTTGAAGAAAGTGTTTTTTCATGATCAAGGTTTTGCTGGTTCCTAGCAGTGACTACGTAGGTCATCCTTTCCCCCAAAGGCACAACCAATTGTTCGACAGGATAAATAACGAAAAGGATTTTGAGGTACATGCGATTAGGTTTAGACTGTTTGACAGGCCTAAGCTAAAGACAAAACTGATTTTGCATGAGTTAGATGAAAAAAGAATGGGCCAAGTGGCTCTGCATTATTTGATAAACGGTATCAATTATGCTTCCCAGATAAGAAGAATAGTTAGAAAGGAAAACATAGATGTGGTTGTGTTATCCAATTTAGCCGCACCTTTTGCCTATAGCATCGCAGAGAGGATATCAGGTCTTGATGTTCCCATCATTTTCGATTTGCCTGACTACTATCCTACAAGCGCCGCAGGCTATGTGTCTGACGTGAGGAGCGCAACTGGCATATTACTCACTAAAGTATTTGACCTCATATTACGCTACATGATAAAACGTGTATCTGTGGTAACTGCGGCCTCCCAAGCATTGGTAGAATATAGCGCGCGCGCTGGGGCACGCAGCGTTGCGCTGATTCCCAATGGAATAGCGGAGTGCTTCCTCAAGCTGCGTGAGGGAAACAATTTGCGAGAAAAATTGGGGTATAGTGAGGAGGATTTGGTCGTGGGTTACGTTGGAAGCTTAGAGTTCTGGCTTGATATGAGAAGTTTGATTGATGGGGTTGCCTTGGCTAGAAAGAAAGGGTTGCCTGTGAAGCTCTTGATAATAGGCGGCAAATTGTTTACTAAGTATTCAGAGAAAGTGATGCAGTGGGTTAGGCACGCACAAGTTGAGAAACATACAGAATTCTTAGGCTTTGTGCCGTACGAGGAGGTACCAGAGTACATTGCCGAATTTGATGTAGGCGTAATGCCTTTTGACGTTTTGAATCTAACGGCTTACTACGCTGCGCCCAACAAGATGTGGGAATACCTGTCTCAAAAAATACCTGTCATATCTACTCCTATCCCTGAAGTTCTAAGAAATTCCGATTGCGTGCTAACAGCTTTAACACCTGAAGACTACGCCCAACAACTTCTGTGCATAGCCAAAGCACGTGCACACGGAAAAACCGAAGTGTATCAAAAGGTAGAAACAGGTTATAGAAACGCTTTGAATCGAACATGGACAAACTCGGCAGCGCTTTTTGCATCTATAATTTATTCGTCACTTTATCAAACGTAATAGCGCCCAGAACTGGATTTTGACACTACTGAAACTGCAAAGTTCTGAGCGTGCGTTCAGAGGCATTTGAAATAGCGCGCGCGGCAATTGAAAAAGACGCTCTGACGTGAAGATACATGTCTATTCTGAGACCTTCACTTGTATTCATAACTGTTCTGGTTTTAGCATCTTGGTTTTCTGTTGGCGCACGCTTTGCAGCAGCTGGTGAAGATACGGTGGCATTGGCTATCTCAAATGGCGAAGATATAATAAACTCTGCGTTTCAAACTGTCTTGGAGGCTGAACAAGCCGGGGCTAATGTCTCGCGTCTATTGATTAGCTTGAATTCTGCTGAGCAGCTTTTAGTTCAGGCGCGCTTCTCATTTAGGATTGGAGATTTTGAGAATGCGTCGAGGTTAGCTGAGCGAAGCAAGGAAATTGGAGTTGTTGTTGAGTCAGAAGCTGCTGGTTTGAGGGATTTGGCTGAAAAGTCGTGGCATGAACGTTTTTTTGTCGCAATTGCCGGATCGATGTCTTCTATAGGGATTATTGCTAGTGGAAGTTTTATCGGTTGGCGCTTTTTCAAGCGTCGCTATTATCGGCGTGTTTTGGGAATGAAACCGGAGGGATCTCCAGATGAGCCTTAAGGGGTATCTCAATTTTTTCTTAGCTGGTAGTTTGCTGTTGATTTTGATTGCGTCCTATCCTGCACTTGTTATGCTCCTTCCTTTTCCGAGGAGCATGGAGCTTTTTTCTGAGATTTGGATTTTGGGTCCGACGCGAATGTCTGAGGGATATCCTTTTAATGTCAGTGCTAATAAGCAGTATGGCCTTTTTTTTGGCGTACGCAATGATTTGGGCCGTTCAGCTTATTATGCCGTCTATGTGAAGTTTCGAAATCTAACTCAGCCGGCACCGGATTCTTTGAACTCTAAACCTAGTCCGTTGCCCTTGGTCTATGAGTTTCGTGTATTTCTTGCCGATGGTCAGAAATGGGAAATGGCTTTCAATTTCATGATCCGAAACGTGTTCTTTAGAGAAGATTCTTCCTTGGTCAGTAGTTTATCAATAGATGACGTGGATTTTCAAGTTGACTGTCTTTCCAAGTGGAGTTCAGAGTACAGCGGATTCTATTACCAGTTGTTTTTTGAACTTTGGCTTTATGATAACGCGTTGCGGGAGTTTCATTATCATGACCGCTTTGTTGGATTCTGGGTCAACATGACGGGTTAGTAATTTCTGTGTTTTTTGGTTCGCTTCGCGCGTGCTGTGGGTGTCCTTTCGTTCGAAATTTTGAAGCATAAGGTTGTGAAGGGATGCAGGTGGCTGTAGGCAAGAGGGACATTACTGTCGTCATTCCAACTCTGAATGAAGGGAAAACGATAGGGCAAGTTGTAGGCGAATTGAGTCGAGAAAGTTATGATAATGTTTTGGTTAGCGCACGCGCAATGGCCTGTTGACTTTTGAGGTATTGTTCTATGCGCGCGCATTCCTCTTAGCGCGCTTAAACGACTTAGCGTGGAAAAAAGACATGGCCAGGCCCAATGTAGTGTTGATAAATCCTCCAAATCCAAGAAACCTTGTTGCTGATAGAGATGCTGCAGGCGGATTTGGAGTTTTGCGGACAAAAGAGCAAATTGCATTCCCTCCATTGACGCTTCTATATAGTGCTTCGGTTTTGGAAAGACGCAGATTTCCCTTAAGAGTTCTTGACTGTAGCGCTATGAATTACGATGAGAAAAAGGCCATCAAAAATTGTTGCAGCTTTGAACCACGGGTTGCAGTAGTTTTAACGTCTACGCCGACTTTTAATCTAGATTGCAGTTTCGCAAGACAACTCAAGAAGCAAAGCGAAGAAATAACACTGATAATGATTGGACCGATGGTAAGAGTTTTTCCCACAAAAACACTAAATTTGTCCGGAGCAGATTTTGGCGTACTTGGTGAGCCAGAAAATGTCTTGCCCGATCTCATTGGTTGCATTCATGCTCATAAAAGTCTAGTGTCGATGAAAGGGCTAGTTTTTCGGCGCAGTGAAGGGTTGGTTTCAACAGGGGATGCTCCTTTATTAAAAAATCTCGATGCATTACCATATCCAGCTTGGCATCTTTTGCCTTACAAAAGGTTTTTCTTCACTATATCTTCAAGCAGAGGTTGTCCCTATGGCTGTTTCTATTGTCCTTATGTGATTAGTCAAGGGCTAGAATATCGTTTTAGGAGTCCTGAAAACGTAGTAAATGAAATGCGGTATCTCAAGGAACGTTTTGGTGCCAAGCTGATTCAGTTTAGAGATCCAACTTTTTCTTTTCTTAAAGAGCGTGCGAAGGATATCTGTAGACTCATTATGCAGAAGAAGGTAGATGTTGACTGGATTGTAGAAACAAGACCTGAGACTGTAGACTTTGAGCTTTTGGGGCTGTTGGCTAAGGCAGGCTGCTGTGAAATGCTTTTGGGAGTCGAGTCTGGTAGCAAAAGAATCTTAGACAGTATGGGTCGACTCCTCCCCAAATTTTCTGCTGACGCCTATTTGGATCATGTTCGAAAAATTGTTGAACGAGCAAGGAGTTTAGGTGTAGTTCCACTTGCTTTTTTTATGTTGGGGTTGCCTGAAGAGAATTGGGATACTGCGCTTGCAACGATTAATTTTGCAAAGGGGCTCAGAACCGCTGTTCAGTTTTCTATAGCATCTCCTTACCCTGGGACAAAATTCTCCGAAATGGCGAATAGTGAAGGACTAATTAGTGACAGTGATTTATCTAAAATGGATACCTACACTTGTTCTGTAGTTCGTACGCGATACCTAAGTACTGAAGACCTAGAGAGAATTGTGAGGCGAGCTAATTACGAGGTTCGTGCTCAGAAGGGACTGGAAACGTTGGCGAGAAAGAACATCAGATTCTTGCCTATGCATTTTCTTCATTTTCTTGCTGTAAAAGACAAGGTAGGCTTTGCAAAGAAAGGCGCGTATACAATTACGAACCTGTTAAAGAAGAAAAATCGTGATTGAGATGAAAGTACTGCTAGTTTATCCACCTGACTCATATTTAGCAGGAGAAGAATATTTTGTTCATAGAAGCCCTCCATTAGGGCTTGCTTATATCGCAGCTCTACTCGAGAAGGCAGGTCATGATGTTGAAGTGATTGATTGTGTGATTGAAAATTGGAGACAACGGATTTGGGAAGATGATTGCTACCATGTCGGATTGTCGTGGAATGAGATGAGATCCCGGATCAAACAAGTAGAGCCTGACATTGTTGGTATATCATGCATGTTTTCCTGTCAGTTTCGCAACGCTCAAAAAACGGCGAGGTTAGTCAAAGAGGTGGATCCCAACATACCCGTAGTTGTGGGAGGCGCGCATCCTTCCGGGGCTCCATCATTGGTAATGAAAGACCCAGACTTTGATTTTGTCATAATCGGTGAGGGAGAATATTCGATGCTCTCCCTTGTAAATTGTCTTGAAGAGGGGGGTTCATTAGACGTTGTTCAGGGACTTGTTTTCAGAGAGAATGACGTGCTCAAAATTAATCCGAGGAAGCATTTTCCAAGAGACCTAGATGTATTACCATTTCCAGCGAGACATCTGTTTCCTATAAAGGAATATCTCGTTCTCTCTGCAGATTATAAGATGAACGGCATTTCTGCTAAGCGTATACCTTTCACGACGATGATCACTTCACGTGGATGCCCCAATCGGTGCGTTTTCTGCGTGATACATAAAGTGTGGGGACGTTTTTGGAGAGCTAGAAGCCCAAGAAACGTTGTGGACGAGATTGAACTCTTAGTCGACAAATATAAAATTCGAGAAATTCATTTTCAAGACGATAATCTCACCTTAGATAAGAATAGGATGAGAAACATCTGCAGAGAGATACTGAATAGAGGAGTAGACATTTCATGGACGACCCCAAATGGTGTACATGTAAATACGTTAGATGAAGATCTATTGCAGATTATGAAAAGATCGGGTTGTTACAGACTTTTTCTTGGAATAGAATCTGGCAATCCCTATATACTAAACAGCATAGTCGAGAAGGGATTATCCTTAGCTAGAGTTAGAGAAGTAGTAAAGCTCATAAAGCGATTGGACATGGAGACGGTTGGATTCTTTGTGCTCGGCCTTCCCGGCGAAACAAAGGATACCATGAAGGACACCGTCGAATTTGCCAAATCTTTAGATCTTGATCATGCTCAATTTTCCATCGCTACTCCTTATCCTGGCACAGACTTGTATGATCAATGCAAATCAATGGGCTATCTGAAAAATGAAGATTTGTCGAAATTATGGGTCGGATGCGCAAATATCAGCACAGATGCTTTTTCTTCAGAGGATGTCCAGAAAGTATGTGATAATGCTAAGCGAGAATTTGAATTGCATAAACTGGTGAAACACCCAAGGAAACTATTTAGTCGGAATGAACTGAGAAAGATATGCAAATATTTCTTAAGGGACACGCGTCTACAAAGATGAAAGCGCTCGTGCATTTTTTTGGAGGCAGGAAAAATGCGTGTTTTGCTCATCTCGGAGTTTTATCCACCGAAGATCAGTGGTATTGCTCAACATGTGAGAAGACTTGCATTAAACCTTGCCAAAAGAGGTCATGAAATTCAAGTTCTGGTTTCGGACCCGTCTCACAAAGCTGTTGAAAACGAGGAAAATGTAGAGGTTGTGAGAACTAAGCATATTCTGTCCAGTTTTAAGTGGATCTTTACTGATAAGGAGATGTGCTATGTCCCCCCTCTACCTGACTTTGTTTTGAAGAAAGGTATTATGAAAGTTATTGCGGCCTTTGGTCCTGATATTGTTCATGTACATGGTTGGCCAATGTATACCGTGGCTGCTCTCAAGAAACGATTTCCGCGTTTACCAATTATTTCTACGTTTCATGATTATGGCTTCTTCTGCCCCAAGCAAACGAGTTACAATGAAAATGAGAGAAGTATATGCTACCAGAGAGAACCGCTAGTGTTTAGATGTGTGTCATGTGCTCGAAACAGTCATGGGTTAATGAAGTCGTTTGCCATAATGTCATCGATGTTAGCTTTTCGAAAATTGTTAGGCAATCTGGATCAAATAGTGGCTGTAAGCGATTACCTCCGTAATGTGACTATAGAGGCTGGTTTTAATAACGTTCGGGTAATTCCTAACTTTATTGATCTGAACGAAATGAAAAAGATTGAGAAAACATGTTTTGGCAATGAAGGATCTTTCTTGACTGATATCCTTTACGTGGGAGCGTTAGTGCCGTACAAGGGAGTACATGTCCTTCTGAAAGCATACAAAACTCTGAAGAATAATCTCAATTTTCTACCTCAATTAACCCTTGTTGGAAGATCACATCTGAAATGGTCTTTCAATATCTCGGATTCAAAAGTGAAGATGATCTCTAACATGCCTAGTGACATTGTTTTCTCCTACATGCAACATGCCAAGATTGTTGTAGTCCCGTCAGTTTGGCCTGAAGCTTCTTCTCTGGTCACTCTTGAGGCTATGACCTTCAAGAAACCAGTGATTGCTTCTGCGATAGGTAGCTTAAGAGAGTTTGTTCAAGATCGAGAGACGGGGTTGCTGGTTCCTCCAAATGATCATCTGGAATTAGCGAGCGCTATCAAATACTTGCTGGAAAAGCCGCAAAGAATGAAACACATGGGAATAGAAGGATATAATAGAGTAGTCAAATTGTTTTCCGCAGAAAAAGTTGTTCCTCAAATCGAGGATTTGTACAAAGAAGTTGGTGAGTGAATGGTAGGTACAGTTGGCAGACTACGACTACTTTTTAAGCGCGCGCCCCATGCAATGAGGTTCACGTTTTAGGATTCGAATTTTGTCCTGAAAAAACTCAAAACACAAGCTTTGGTTCACGAAATAGTTGACATTAAACTAGTCGGTTGGCATTGTATTACATTGCAAATGCCCGAGCGCGCTAGAATTATTCAGGATTACTCAAGGATCCAAGCAAATTCCAAGAAAAGGCGAAGTGTGGTAGACGTCTTGCTAGAAGCAAAACTTGGACTAGAATAGCAGGAAATACGAACATCTCCTCGAATCCTTGACGTAACTTGCATATGTCAGGTTTTGCGGGTCTTGAATGAACTGAGCATTTGATCGGATAAAGCAGAATAATCACAAACAAATGCTCAGCGGGTTGAACAACATGAATGTCATACAAGTTTGCCCTAGATTTTTTCCATATAATGGAGGAATAGAGACCCACGTAAGAGAGATATCTCAACGTCTCATTCGTTCAGGGTTTAACGTTAGAATATACACAACAGATCCTTCTCGTAAATTGCCAAAGAGGCAGATAGTCGACGGATTGGAAATATCGAGATTTGATTCTTACACGCCCAGACACATCTACTTTCTTGCACCCAGACTTTATTCAGCACTTGGAAAAACAACGGATGCCGACATAATTCATGCACACGGTTATCCTAATTTCCCTGCCCTAGCAGCAGCAGTCACTAAAGACAAAAATGGAAAGCCACTAGTGTTCACCTCACACTACGGAGGATATGATATACGTACCTTGGGTACAAGCATTTGGCAACAGTTTGCCAAAAGGTGCTATGATTTTTCAATAGGACAGTATATTTGTAGTAAGGCTGACGCTATTGTGGCAGTCGGAAGGCTCGAAGGAAAACTCTTGAAACAAAAATTCGGGTTAGATGAACGAAGGATTAACTATATTCCAAACGGATTAGATGCCAAGAGATTTGAAGACTCTGCAAGGAATCGTGCACGTGCAGATCGAAGCGTAAAGAGTATTTTGTATGTTGGCAGACTGGAAAAATACAAAGGAGTACACTACCTTATCAAATCGTTTGCAAGAATCAAGGCTTCTATGCCCAACTCTCAATTGCTGATCGTTGGAAGCGGTCTCTACAAGGAAAAGCTGATCTATCTGGCCAGTAGTCTTGGAGTTCAAGATTCCGTAAAATTCCTAGGGGGCATATCCCAAGAATACTTGACACAATTGTATTTTTCATCAGACGTGTTCGTTACGCTTTCTCAATATGAAAGTCAGTCGATCTCGTTGATGGAAGCTATGGCCAGCGGCATCCCCGTAATAGCGACGAGAGTAAGAGGCATACGCGACCTCATTCAACATGACATGACTGGACTTCTATTGAATTATCCACCCGAGGAGAATGCTCTAGCAGAATATATCATGTATTTGCTTAACAATCCTCATTTTTCAGCCAAAATAGGTCTAGGAGGCAGAAATATGATCTTCCATGAGTTCTCTTGGGATCGAACGGTTCGAGACCTTATCAAGCTTTACGACCTTTTTTCTTAGGAAGTGACACGTTCAAAAACGTTTTACCCCTGTGTTGACAAACGCAAAGATTCTGAGCCCGCTCATTTAGTGCAGGCGAGTCTTGCCGGATTACAGTCCGAACACTTACGCCTATTGAAGTAGGGCAATGTGGTCGATACTTTATGAAGTTTAGCTTAGCGCTTCTAATATTCACTGCAGTCTTGACACCGATCTACTTTCTGGTTCTGATGTTACCAAGTAAGAAGCAGAAAGCGAACTTGAGTGTCTCATTAAGGCTGTTGGCATCTAGTTTTGTCCTGTTGGGAATGTTGATTCTTTCACAGCTTTTCCAAGGATTCAATTTGGCGCCAATATTTCTCCTAGTCCTGTATCCTTCTGTTACATTTCTTTTGCTTCTTGCGCTTGCGCTGTCTCCGGACTCGAAAAGAGTACTTATGCTTTTTGCAGTGATTTTCTTCCACTTGATTATTCTCTCTCGTCTTCTGCCGACGTTTGGAATTATGATAGATGAGCGCACGGCTGCAATGGCTAAACTCGTTCAAACTGGGCACTGGGACACGGATTGGAGGCTTCTCAATCCTTACTATAATCCTTTCCCAATGGATTTAGGTCTGTTCTCTATGGTTTCAAACATGACCTCTATAGGTTGGATGGATAGGCTAAATGTGTGGTTTGTTGACATATTTTTCACACTAGCATATGATCTTATGATTTATTCTCTGATCCGAAGACTTGGTGGAAACTGGCGGATCGGAGTTATTGGCATACTTTTGATTGCTTTTACTCCACCTCTTATTGTTAATGCTACAGCACAAGGGCTAGCATCCTTTTTTCTTCTAATGTTAATGATTCTCCTCTTTCCAATGCACTTTGTACCCACAGCCTCGAACATTGTTTTAGTCAACCTAAGCTACGTTGCCGCCATTTTTACGCATGGCACATCTGCGATTAGTATATTGCTTCTTTCAAGTATGCTTGCCGTTAGTTATTTGATGTACAAAATTGGAAAGACAAAAGGAAGATCGCTCCATAAGGATACAATACTTCGTATGACCTTTGTCACAATTGTAGTCATAACCATGCTTCGATGGATACATGTATCAGGGATAAACATCATATTAGACCCGATAAAAAGCGTAATTGTAGACCTGCTTGGTTATTCTTCTTCTGAATGGATCGGTAGGCAATATGTGCCGTTATACGATCAATACGTCTCTCCCATTAACGCATTCGCATGGAGCATGCCAATTTCAATGGCATTGACCTATACGTTATACCATCTTACTCGCAGACAATATCTAACGCGAAAAAAGGTTCTCTTGACTTTGTCGATGTGTGTTGGAGGTGGGGGCGCACTAGTAGCTGGCTTCATTGGGGGAGTATCCTCAAGCTACGCTGGTCTTCAGCGATATATGGGATATTCAAGTCTTCTTCTCTTTATTCCTGCAGCCGCAATTGTAGGTATGAAAGCCTTGAACTCCTCCGGCAAGAAGATTACATTGCTTTTTATCACGTTAATGATTTTGTTCAGTGGAATAGGCATTAGTGATCCCTCCTTATCTCCTCAACTTTATAAAGAGATGAAAACAGTGTCTCGAGGGGGAATCGAGGATTATCTAGAAGTGTCTCAGCTGTATGATACTATTAGCAGTGATATGAAGGTTGTAGGAACATACGAGGTGATGGCCTCTCTTGACTATTTTAGTGCGACTCGAGAAAAAATAATCCACCCCTACGTTGGATCTATGAAGGGTATTAGATTATTGATTGATAAAGTAATTGAAGAGAGGGAAGTAGTAGCCGATGTAGTTTACATTTGGTCGTATGACATTGAAACTAACATAACAAACATGCCGGTGAATATCGTTTATAGCAGTGGGAGGCATTTGGCCTTTGCGTGTTCAAATGCTGAAGGAAATTAGTTGGCCCCCGGTGAGCGTTGGACTCTGCGTAAGAAACAATGAAAAAACAATCGCCAACGTATTGAAAAGCATATTTGACTCAGACTATCCGCATGATGAAATCGAGGTAATCGTTGTTTACGGGATGTGCGAAGACAAAACACTGGATATCATAAAGAGGATGTCCAAAACTACCCAAATGTCATTAAAGTTGTTCTTCGATGGAGGTAAGGGTTTGGCTCGGGCGCGCCAAATAGTAGTAGAGAATGCTCAGGGAAAGTACATAGTGTGGGTTGACGGAGACAGTGCTATTCCTCCTAATCTTATTAGAAATCATGTTCAACTCATGGAATCCAACTCTGGTATTGGAGTCGCCTATCCGCATCTTCTGCCTAAAGGCAAGAGCGTTGTCGCAAGGCTTGAAGGATACCAATGGGTCCTGTCCTCTCTCGTGATAACTGACTCAGTTCGCCGTAAGGGCAAGCTTGGAATCTTTGGATCCGTATGCCGAATTGAAGCGATAAAAGAAGTGGGAGGATTCGACGCATCCATCAAGGGCGCAGGCGAGGATGTGGACCTATTTATTCGAATAGGAGCCGAAGGATGGGACATAGTCCGAAATAAAGAAACCACAGTATTCCATTTCATGAGAGATACGTGGAAGTCGTTATGGAGAGAATCTTGCTGGTGGGGGTATAGTACTCCTTATCTAGCAAACAAGCACAAACGTTATTTCCCGAATTTTGCGCAACGTGTCGGCCTGAACCTAATCTACTGCGTAAGAGTGACAATAAAATCCATGATGGTAACGAGGGACAAAGTGTGCCTATTGATGCCTGTTCACTTTCTTTTCAGGAGACTTGGTTTTCTTGTAGGGCACATGAATGCATATAAAGACATAAAGAAGCGCGCATTAGCTAGAAACAGTCTGAACAAGTGAAGAATCATCTGGCTAAATCATTCTCATAAAGATCCTCAACGTTTGATTGCCAAAATAACGCTTAGACCGCTGGTAGTTATTGATGTACAATTCTAAGACGATAGCGCTTGTTCATCCTAGTCTGAATTCGTTCGGAGGAGCGGAGTGGTTAGTCATATCAGCACTTCGATCTCTCAAAAGGGAGGGGTACAGAACATGCTTGATCACACTTGAAAAAACCAAATGGAATCACGTTGAAAAACTCTGCGGTCGCATACCGAAAGTAGATTATGAAATAGTATACCCTCATTTGAGCCTACCAATGACCTATGAACCTAAGCATTGGAAGTGGATTGAGAGATCCTTATACAGAGTTTTCAGATCTTTGAAAGGAGAGAACTATCTGGACCTTGTGATCAATACGCATCCAGAGACTCTTTATGTTGACGCTGACATACTCTATGTCCATGATCCCCACATGCTTTTGCAAGGAATAATGCCAACGAAAGCGTCGAAGAGCCCTCTAGTCTGGATTTACCAAAAATCTTGCCGTTCCATCTTGAACAAGCTAAGAGAAGATTTCAAGGTGAAGACGGTTTTGACTAATAGTAGCTACGGGAAAGCATTTTTGAGTGAAAACTGGGCTATTGATGCCGTGGTTGTTTTTCCGCCTGTGGACGTAGATTTGTACAAAACCATCTTACATGCAGAGCATTGTGAGCCTTGGGTAGTCACCATATCACGCTTTAGTCCTTCAAAGAACTTGGAAATGATACCCGAGATTGCAGCGGGGGTTCCGGGGGCAAAATTCTTCGTGTTGGGCTCTGCAAGTCAAAGAGACAGGCACGTGTTGATGGAGTTGAAGACAAAATCAAGAGACTTGTGTGTGGAGGATAGAATAGTCCTAATGCCCGACGCGTCGCTAACCGAGAAACTTGAGATTATGCAAAGGGCACAAGTGTATCTTCACACAACCCTAAATGAAGGCTTTGGGATAGCAATTGTTGAAGCAATGGCGGCCGGGCTAGTTCCAGTTGTTCACAAATCAGGGGGTCCATGGATTGATATCTTTGAAAAAAAACAAGAAATATACGGTTATGCTTTTGAGACCGCCGAAGAGGCGGCACAAGACGTCACCAATATTCTTAACAGCAAGGCTCTAAGGCAAAACCTCACTGAAGCAGTTGCGGAAAGAGCTCAGGGATTTTCTGTGGTCAGATTCAGAAGTAGGATGGCATCAATAGTGAGTGAGTTATTGAGCAATTCACCTCAGGGCTAAAGGAGTAGGTGCCCTGTTGCGTTCGAGAGTAAGAAAAACTTGGGAATTGCTTGTCAAAGGCATTAGGAAACCTCAGGAAACACTTCCGTACATCAGGTGTAGATACATCGAAAAACGGGTTCCATTCACTTTCGAAAATGTCGTATGCGATTGGGGAGCAGAAGGAGCAGGATTACCACAATTTAGCGCCCGTTTGTATGCAGAAGTCCTTCTTCTAAACAAGGCAATTGCGAACTATCACGCAGAAAGGTCACTTGAAATTGGTTGTGGATATGGGCGTCTCACTCCATGGATCGCTGATCACTCTAGTGAACATCACGCAATTGAGCCGGAATCGGTTCTCCTCGCACAAGCGATGAAACTTCATCCAAGTATTCGCTTTCACAAGGTCAGAGCTCAAGAATTACCGTTTCCAAATGGTTACTTCGACCTGTGCGTAAGCTGGACGGTCCTCCAGCATGTATACCCAAAACAGCTGAGCAAAGCTGTCTCAGAAATAAAAAGGGTATGCGGACCAAGGGCGATCATAATCTTGGCTGAAGGGGTAGGGCAGAAAGAATCTGACAAAGGCTATTGGGAGCGATCACTCGAAGAGTGGAGGAGTCTATTCTTGCCTTGGAAACTAAATTGGTTCTCGGAACGAAAGATTGAAGCGACATTTCCAAGCAGCGCTGGATTAGTGATGCGCTTTGAGAGAACTGAAGTCAATCCAAAGAAGCAAGCATAGTGTCGCGTCGTACAAGTTTATCACGTAGGCTGTCAATTTACGCGCATTACCGCATTGAGTGCTTTGCTGCTCATTGATCTGAACCGATTGAGTGCGCGCGATAGGAGGAACTGCACATGGAAGAAGCATTCGATCCGCTTGTTTCTGTCATTTTGCCTACGTTTAGAAGGGATTATTTTCTTCCATGTGTTTTGAAGGCGTTAGCTAGTCAAAGCTACAAGAACTTCGAGGTGTTAGTGGTTCTGAAACCAAGTGGCGACAATTCGGAAAAAGTCATCCAGAGCCAGAAGAAAAATCTTGAGCTAAGATTGTTCCTGCAGAAACAAGGCTACATCAGCAGAGGTTTCAATATCGGCTTAAGAAATGCCAAAGGCAGTATTATAGTTTTCACTGAGGATGATACTATTCCCCCCAGAGACTTCATAGAGAAGCACGTGAAAGAGTACACACAAAATCATAACCTAGGCGGGTTGACGGGTGAGTGTGTCTACTTTGTGAATGAGAATCTCGCAGCAAGGAAAACTGATTGTTCTGTAAGTAGGGTCTTCAGGCAAGATAAATACAGGGACATAATATCGAACACGTTCAGGAGCCTTGGCAGGCCTATTAACTGGGTGTTGGATCGGTCTACAAAGGGATTTGAAAACTACGATGTAGGGCTGAGCATAAGTGGGAAAATCTTTGGGCGTCCTCAGACTAACAAGAGCAAGTCGATAAATTTCTGGGCAGGAAATATGTCATTCAGAAGGGAAGCGATTCGCGAACTGTATGTATATGAGGACTCATTGAACCCGTATCGGTTTGAAGCTTTTCTGGCGACAGTCGCAGTCCTCAGAGGATTTGAAGTTTGCGAGTATAATGGTTGTGGGCCATTCAACTATCATATATTTGGAGATTATGCATCTCAGGTCCCAAGGCGCGGAGGGGATTGGTTCAAGGTCTTTCAGATAAAGTTTGAGGAGTACCTGTTATTCTACAGGATCAAGAGATTGGGTCTTAAACTGTCGTGGTTTGCCTTCATATCAAGATGCATGAGCAATTTCATTTACTTTGCGATCAAACTAAGAGATAGCAAATCATACGTAGGCGCTCTACTGGCTCTAATTCTTGTCCATTTCTACGGCATTTTTGTTCTGATGCGCCGGGGTTTCATGTATTCGAGCGTGTTTTCAGACAATTTCCTGAGGCTACTTAAGCCGCTAAGATTAAGTTTCAAGAAGAGTTAGTTGATTCTTCACCGCATTCCAGGTGTCCGCACGATGATTGAAACTTTGTTCTCACATGTCTCACAAGCTTGCACGACTCATCAGAATGGAATACTGCATCATATTGGAATTTAAGGAAGTATTGAACAAATGAGAGCATTTGTTGTAGTTACCGCCATCACCGTGCCAATGAACGTAATAGATCTCTATCAGAATGCTGTTTCTCACGGTCATAAGATCGACTTTGTATTTGTAGGAGATAATAAGACCCCCACAGATGAATGTAAGAAGACTCTGAGTGAAATCCCGAACCTGTCGATCTGGTCAATTGGAGAACAAAAGGATTATGTTAAAGCGGAATTCGGATCTAGATACAACTTCATATTCAAAGAAAACAATTATCAAAGAAGAATCATAGGATTCTTGAGAGCAGCTCAAGAAGGAGCAGACAACATAATAATAATGGATGATGACAATTTCCCAAAGAAGGATGAGGACTTCTTCTCAATGCATGAAGTGGGGAAAACTAGAAACCTCCAATCTGTCGAGAATAATGTTGCTTATATCAATCAGTGTGATTTTCTGAATCTCAAAGAAAGGGTGTTTGTCCGAGGATTTCCAATCATGAGTAGAATGAAACTGCGGTACTCGTTCAAAAATGAGCGCAAAAGAGTGGTGTCTAACATCGGATTGTGGAGCAAGAGCCCAGACATTTGCGCTATTGATCACCTATCTTATCCGGATATTAATGTTCACGAAAAGAAACTAAAACCACTAATGGTTGGAAAGGAACAGTTTATTTCCTACACAGTTCAGAATGTTTCATTTCACTTAGAAACACTTCCATGCCAGTACGAGTTTCCCATGGGAGAGTATATCAACAATATCAAAATAGGACGATTCGACGACATAGCTCAAGGTCTAATATTTAAGAAAATCGTTGATTTAATGGATGACAGAATAACTTTCGGTCCACCTCAAGCTGTTCACAACAGGCATTCTCACAATTTCGAAAAGGACGTTATAGAGGAGTACTTTGGATCATACATCATCGATTGGCTATTGTCTTCTCTGAAAAGAGCAGACATAGAAGGCCATGATTATTACACTATTACCAGTAATGTTGTTTCGTTCTTGAAGAATACTCCAATACGTTACAAACCTATCGACAACTACATGTCTAGAGTTCTTGATAACTTCTCACTATGGTTGAACATGGTTGACAAAGTCAGTTAGATCGAAAGCGCATGATCTAGCTGGAGAAAGCGTGTGCACGATGGCGCGTGCTACACGAGTTTCTCAAACGTCGTCTGTCATTGTGAACTAAAGTGGAGGTCTTATGTCAAACCCAGCGCGACCTTTGGAGTACTTCTGGAAGTGTGCATAGCCACGAGTTTACGGACTGATGTGTGAGGTGTTTCTATGAGGTGGAGCAGCCAGACAGTGTTAGTGACTGGTGGAGCAGGGTTCATAGGTCAACATCTTATCAGATGGCTTGTGAAAGAAAGGGCAAATATTGTTGTCGTTGATGATTTCTCCACAGGGAAAATGGAGAATATACCTTCCAGATGTGAAATTCTGAAATGCAATGTTTCCAACGCAGGAATATTCAAGAGAATGCCGCACATTGATTACGTCTTCCATTTCGGAGCCCCTTCGTCTGTAATCTTGTTTAACCGAAACCCAAAAACTGCGTTTCGCGACACCATCATAGGATTCATAAACATACTCGAGTGGGCGAAAGATGCAGGAATCAAGAAAATAATCTATCCCTCATCAGGTAGTGTCTACGGAAGAAATCCTCTTCCTCATTCTGAAGAATGCAACCCAGCTCCAAATAATCTTTACGGCATAGCTAAGCTCAACTGTGAACATATAGCCAGTCATTATTCTGAGGTGGTTCCTTCTATTGGTCTTCGAATCTTTGCAGGTTATGGACCTGGTGAAGACCACAAAGGAGAGATCGCGAGTGTGATAACTCTGTTTTTGGATTCCATGATTAGGGGAAAGAAACCCACCATATACGGGGATGGGGAGCAAATGAGAGATTTCGTATACATAGACGATGTAGTCAAATCGATTGAGAAGTCTGCAGAAAGAAGCGTTGAAGGTGTAGTAAACGTAGGTTCTGGAAGAGCTTACACATTCAACTCAGTAGTTTCTTTGATTAATGAGTTTTTAGACAAAGATATTACCCCCACCTACATTCCCAAACCAGTAAGTTATTTGGAAAACACTCTTGCAGCCATAGGCAAGATGAAACATTTGCTAGGCGTCAATCCAATGAATCTGGAAACGGGTCTAAGTAAGTACCTAGGTAATCTCTGAAATCCTCAGCTTTCTTGGAAACACGAACGTGTGGTATTCTTTCAAGCGGAAATGTCAAGTATGCACACACACCTCTGGTGGTTTTTTGACTGCGGTTAATCACGTGATTAGCAGTGTTGAAAACTTGCGCGCATATCCAAAGAACGTTCCATTAACTGCTCAGGAATGAGGCGCAATGTATAATGGACACATGAAGAGGAAAATATTCAGATTCTTTAGCATGCGCGCGCAAGCTGTTTTTGCCCGTTTTCCTTCTGTTGCTCGAGTTTTGAAATCAACTTTCGTATTACCTCTGAAGAGAAATAAGACTCAACTCGATATAATTGCTGAGATTCTAAATCAAATTAAAACACGATCTCTTTTATATGTCGACGTTGGTTGCTACGACGGTGGTTTCTTTAAGACATTTTACCAAAACATCCTTCCCACAAAATCGATTCTTGCTATTGGGATCGACCCGATCCGATATAATCACCCAATTCCATTCTCAGTATTTCTTCAGGCAGCCATTTCCAACGGCGAAGAGGGTTACCATGATTTCTACATCTACAACGACCCACAATGCAATAGCCTGCAAAAAATGAGAGTTGAGAATGTCACACACCTCTCTGATTAAAAAAATAACAAGTGGTTTGTCGGAAGGAAAATCGAAACCCTTACGAGAATTGAGAAGGTGTACAACCTGCATTTGAGTTCCGTTATAGAACTACTCGGTCTCAAGAAAACTATTATTCATTATGTAAAAATTGACGCTCAGGGAAGTGATCTTGATGTTTTCAAGAGTCTGGGAAAATATGCCCGCAACGTTCTCTTTGTTCAGGTAGAATCCGTTGTTTCTAGGAATCAAAACATTAGATTGTATGAACGTCAATCCCTTTTTGAAGAAGAGAGGCCCGTGTTTGAAAGAGCGGGCTTCCAACTCTTTCATGTTCAAGAGTATTCAAGAGACGCGAGTCCTGAAGCGGATGTCGTGTACGTCAACCAACGTTTATTTAGAGACTTACTTGGCGAAATTTCTCGTTCTTGCGCGCGCACCCAAAGCCTGCGGCCACGCAACCTGAGGTTTGCCAATTCTTGTGATTACCAGTGATTTCAATCATTCGCGCATGTGCCCTTGAGTCTTTTGTGGATTGATAATGTTGAAGAATGCGAACTCTTTTGACCCGCTCCGTCTTTTTTTCCATCTGGTTCGAACTGGGAGAACTCTGTTCAGGGCACATGAAGGAAGATGGTATTCAAGAAGCGAGAGGTATTTCCTGAAGGTCTATGACTCACACGATGCAGCTGAACGTGAAAGATTAGTACTTAATGCCATCAAGAATATGCAACCACAGACTTTCGATGTGCCACAAACGCTTAATCTTGTTGAAAAAGGTGAACAGTCTGCTATTTTAATGGAATATGTGAAAGGAAACGAGCTGGAGCCCTCAACACACAGCTTCTTGATGTTCGGAACTTCTGAAACCCTTAATACATTTTTTCATCTTGGCCATGCGCTACGTGAATTTCATGACATAATCCCCATTACCCTACACAGCAACATTACCACTTCGAAGAAAAGCCTAGTAGACAGTGTAAAGGAGATGGTCAACACACTTCGCGATTATGGCGTGCTAAGCCCTGATGATACATCTACCATTCTGCAAGTTATGAAAAGCGTTGATATTTGCGAAAATGTGCTGCGAGTCGTTAGGCTACATGGAGAAGCTTACTTCACACACATGCGGTTTTCCGACAACATATTCATATTCCTAGACTTGGAGAAATCATTCGAAGGTCCAGCGTATTACGACCTCGCGACTTTCCTCGTTAGTATGTATGCTTCAGTTCTTGTATCCAAGAGGAGTATGCAACGACTGGCGCTATTGAGGAATGCCTTCCTACGCGGATATTTCGGAAGTGACGTTCCATCGGCATCGTTGAGAATCGCAGAGCTTTCTGTCATTTTGCAAGAAATTCTCAAATTGCATATGTCTTCAAAAGTAGATCTCTCAATTAGAGTCAGGCTTCTGTGCAGACTTAAGTTAAGAAGGTTTCTCTGGTTACTTGAAGCAATGTTAACCTCGAGTGATTCGCGTGGGCTAACCAAAGACGTCAGGTTAAGCAGTTAGCCCTCGATTGCTTTAAAGTACTTGCTCGGTGTCTCGATCTAGGATGACAGATTGAATCCCGTGTTGCGATCACGTTTCATCTTTTTTTGGTCCAGAAGGCGCAGGAAGAATAACTCAGACTCGGCATCTAGTTTGTGAGCACTCATTGCATGAACCTTAGATGCCATATGGACGGATTTGAGTATGTCTCACGTCCAATCCGGTCTGTCCTTCCGGAAATCTGTTGACGACTGTTGTGGTGTCGATTACAGTCACGATTTCATCGCTTAGGAGTGTTCCCAATCCTGGCCAACCTTCCCAAATCACTACCCTAATTTTCATTGGGTCTTTCAGGGTTACGTTGGCGCCATTATTGCGGAGCCATATGAACGATGGATCTAGCCTGAAAATTTCATATGAATCAACGATCTTGGTTCGCATGTCAAAAGGTTTCGGGGCAAAAGGTTGGGGGTCTCCGAAATATGGGTTCGTGTAAGGAGCGGGCACAAGCCAATCCCAATCATAGTTTACTTCCATTTGCCAGACGCTCCAACCTAAAGACTGACTTTCAGCTAACCTTATGATCTCTTTGGTTTCTGCCATATTGGCATGTGCGATGTCACGGTCGTAGGCTCCGAATTCCCCAAGCCACACAGGAGCGTTCATGAATCTGCGATACGCCATTGCCCCATTAACATATTCAGCAGCATTGCCGTAAGCCATCGCGGACTCGTTCACGTATCTGGTTGGGTCATATTCAGGATATTTGGGTTCAATGCTATTTCTATAAGCCGTCCACCAATGATGTAATGCATAGACGGTATTGGGCTGCTTGTCTCTTGGTTTCCAAACCGTGAAGTTCTCAGCTATTTGCCATTCTGTATTTCTCCATTCAAAGACAACAAACATGTGATTTGGGTCTACGGATCTAATGGCATTCATGCCTTCGATTAAGACGGCAAGCAGCTCGTCATGTGGTCCCAAGCCTTCGTTGATTAGTTCATAAGCAGCTATCGAGGGGCGATCTCTGTAGCGGGTGGCAATGTCCACCCAAGTGGCAATCCACTCATCTTTATACTTTGGCACTACGTCGTCCCATCCTTCAACCTCTTCTGTTGCCCAATAATGGTGTGAATCAAGAATTGCGTACATGCCGTACTCTTCAACAATGCTCAGAGCCATATCCATCTTAGCCGGATCATATTCAGTTTGCTGAATTCTGTGCCCAGGAACACAGAACGCGAGTCGGACCATGTTAAGACCTCTACCTTTCAATGTTCGAATGTACCCTCTGAAACGGTCCCACCCAAAGTTATACGCAGTATAATCCAATCCCGCTCCCCGCCAGGCAACACGATTGCCAAGGTCATCTACAACGTATTGACCCTCAACATGTAGCCAAGGGAGTCCTTGGCCTGATCCAATCATTCCAGTGGATGAAATCGTGGATTCTGAAGTCTGCGAAGCAAGGATTTGTATCATTGCAGTTGGAACAAGGAGCAGAAGCAAAGAAAGCATAATAGAAGGAAGCGATCGCCTCATTGCTTGATGACCACTCATACGCGTGCGCGACACCCATCAATACCGAGTAAACTAATTCCCAGTATCAAGAACTATACGTTGTATTAAGATATAATAAACGTTATCGTCTGTTTGTTCTTCACAAATACAATGATCTAGTGGGAAACCCTATTTGCTGATAAGGTTTGGCGAAGCTGAAATGAGCATCTTACTTCTTCTGCGCGAGAAACTCAGCAGAATGACGATGACTGTAAAAGCAATTGTGATACTAGCGGCAGCGTTGATTGTCTATCATCCGGATATTATCATGGTATCAGGTGAAGCAATGCGTTATGAACCAACCAGCTACATAATCCTAATTCCTTTCCTCATAAGCTACCTAATATATAGGAAAAGGAAGGTTTTGGCAGCTGCTGCGTCTTTTAGAGAAACCAGTACAGCTACGAGGGCAAATGCCAAGGAGGAAATCATAGGTGGACTATTATTAGTCCTGTCCTTCTTACTATACTGGAATGGTTCCTACACGTTTTATCCACTTCAATATCATTTAATCTCACTTCCGCTATTCTTAGCCGGATGCTTGCTGATTGTATTCAACAAGGAAACGCTAAAGGCTCTGATGTTCGCAGTGGCACTTCTTTTCTTCATAATACCACTCCCCGTGGAAGCTCTCCTCGCAGCGGGTACAACGCTGTCAACAATCACTTCCCAAGCCGTCTACACGACCCTCAAAGGTATCGGCTTGCCGATAACTCTAGTTGCTGAGTACGGAGCCCCGATCATAGTTCTTCAAAAGCCTGACAATTCCCCTTTCTTCGTAACAATAGACATCGCATGCTCTGGCATCTATTCAATCATGACCTTTTCCATCTTTGCCTTATTCATTGCTTATATTGTGAGAGGGAGGACTTGGAAGAAACCAGTAATGTTTCTAATTGGTTTTCCCCTCATATATGCCCTCAACATAGTTCGCATAATCGTTATCGCCTTGATAGGTTATCAGTTTGGTTCTGAAATCGGGATGCGAGTTTTCGAATTGTTTGGGGGCTGGATTCTGATCTTGGCGGGAAGCTTTGTCTTTTTGCTCACAGTGGAAAAGATGTTCAAGACGAAAATCTTCGTCAAAGATGTCAGAACTTCGCAATGTGAACATCATCTACGCGACTTGAAAGCACAATTCCTTTGCCTAAGCTGTGGGAAACTCCTTGGAAACAGAATTCGGAGGTCTACAAATCGAGACTGGTACAAAACCCTCATTCTTCTTGTTTGCTCGATTTTGATCCTGTATGTGCAGGTGCCCATTTTTTCTCTCGGCGAAACCATGCAAGTATCCATTCTATATCCCGGTGGCGAGAAGACGAGTCCGGATGTTCTTCCGGATGTTCAAGGACATAAACTCGTATTTGCTTATCGAGACAGGGAATTTGAGAGAGCAGCGGGTCGTGACGTTGCGCTTTTGTATGTATACATTCCCAGAAAAACGGAACAAATCACGACTTGGGTATCGATAGAAATAGGCGATTCATTGTCTGAACTTCACGGCTGGGAATATTGCCTGTACACGTTGCGATTGGAATTCGGGTTGCAGCCTCGAGTGAATCAGTTGGATCTTGCAGATGTCCAACTCCTGCAGGACCCGCCAGTGATTGGACGCTTCTTTGTCTTTCAATACGTAGGATCAAACCTGACGCAAGCCGTCCTATATTGGTACGAGAAAGTGCTATTTGACATGGGCTCCACGTTCGAAGAAAGATACGTAAAAACAAGCCTTCTAACAATAATCACGCCAGAAGATTCCGCGAAAGCTAAAAGCCTGCTAGTTCCTTTAGGACAGGAAGTCGTCAACAAGTGGCAATACACCAAGAGTCACTCATGGATCGCGCCTATTGTTCCCGAGTACGGCAAAACTCTGATGATGACAACCGCTTTCTGTCTTGGAAGTGTTCTGGTACTTCAAGCCATAGTAACACGAAGAAAAAGGAGATCTAACTTTGTAGCATTTGAACGACTAACTTCGGAAAGAGAGAAACTTGCTCTGAAAGCTGTTTATGAAAGTGACAAGACAGGAAAATCCACTTTAGACAAAATTGCTGCGACTTATGAAAAGCTGACCGAAGAACCAATAGAACTAGATCTACTCTTTGAGACACTCAGCAAGGCAGAAAAGGCTGGTCTTGTCAAAAGGCAACTGACAAGCCAGGAAGATGAACCCATACTCATATGGAAAAGCCAAGTCCCTTTTCAGCGGGCAGGTTGATGCGCGCATATCAGGCCAAGTATTGAGAGAAAGAGAAAAATGACACTTGAAGTTGAAGATCTGGCTGAAAAGACCCGGAAATTGCAGATCGAAAACAAGAAGCTCAGGCGAGAGCTATGGAGACAGAAACGTAAGCCTACACGAATTGCTGGATACGGGCTTCTACTACTTGGTTGCGCAGCACTTGTTTTGTCGGTCTTCTACCCATCAAACGTTACGTATTTTGTAGGTCTAGCCTTGATTTTCTGGGGTGCCCTTCTCCATTTCATAAGCCCAACAAAATACGTGAAGAGCAGCCTCCTCAACTCAACGGCAATTTCATCGTGCTCAGCTATAGACGGAATAATTAGCGCCCTAAGACTGGAAGGCGATGGCGTATACCTGCCACCGGAAAGCCTTGAAGATCTAAAAGGCGGGAGGTTGTTAATGGCAAGAAAGAACCAAGATTCTCCGATTCCCGTAACATCCAAAGAAGACAAAGCTGCGCTGAATCAGTCAGGAATGATAATAATTCCACTTGGTATAGACCTTGTAAACTTGTATGAAGAGGAACTTGGAGCCGACTTCGTCAAAGTGAAACTGGATTATCTGCAAAACAATCTGCCTAGACTTTTCATAGAAGGCTTGGAAATGGCCAGAGGCTTTCGGATTAGCGTAAAAAATGACAAGGTTGAAGTCCAAATAGAGAACTCAATCTTCGCTGATCTCTGCAAAGAAGCAAGAAAGCTCCCGATCGTCTGCAAGAGAATCGGTTGCCCTTTATGCAGCTCTATCGCTTTGGCGCTCGCACGGACTACGGGAAGACCAATAGTAATAGAAGAGAATAATTGTAGTGAAAACGGAGATTTGATCGAGGTTCAATACCGAATCCTTGAGGATTGAAGATGCTCTACTTTCCTTCCTTTATGGAGATAAGCCTGTGGGTGGGGATAATCGCTGTCATCTTACTACTGACATCTCAGATCCTCTATTCGTGCCCTGGAGAGAATCACATTGTTCTAGAAAGGAGTCGACTCAAAAGCGCCGCCCTGGTAGTTGGTCTAGTGTTCATCCTCACCACCTTAGTGGAAATCTACAGTATTCTGAGAACCTAGTTGCCCGGCACGTGCAACTCAGCTCTGAAAGCATACGCAACGCTTTCTCAAGATTGCGTACCCCCTAACTCTTCTAGTGAGTTTTATGAATACTCAGTCTGACCTTGCTTCTCTAGACGAACGAATTCTACGTATCCTGAGAGCTGAGAATCCAGAAACAGTTGAACACCTCATTCGAATCGCTCAGGTTGATTGTTCCTTAAGCAAGAAAGATGCGCTGGAAAGCATATTACGATTGGAAGCTCAAGCAAAACTCAAGTTGGGGATTAATGCGACATCTCCTCCACAAACACTGAAAGCCTATCTGTGCTCTTTAAGAGCACTTTGGTACTGGGTCATAATTACATCAGCCCTAGTAACAGCGATCATGGTCTTCACTGTCCCAGAAAACGCTTATCCCATCGTCTATACAAGATACATATTCGGGGCCTTCTTTGTCCTATTCTTGCCAGGGTTCGCGCTGGTCAGAGCACTGTTCCCCCTTAAAGGGTTGAATGACATTGAACGCATCGCTTTAGGCATAGGGACGAGCATCGCCCTCGCCACGCTTGTAGGACTACTACTAAACTTCACACCCGTAGGAATAATAACTCCGGGTCCAACATTCAGCCTGTTGGCTCTTACGATAGTCTTGGCAACAACTGGATTAATGCGAGAGAAAGAAAAGCTATCCCGCCGAAATCGCCAAGACAGATAGCAGGACTCAACTCGTGATCGTTTTCCGGTTTTCGCGATACACATTAAGATGCTTGTGGTTTTCCAGAAATCGCTGCAATCGGCTACTTGTTCGCTGTTTCCACACTAATCGGTATCGCGCGCACTAGAATCATGACCTAGGTTTTTTCTAGACGAAACAGCACTGAATGTCCATATGGAATTATAAGCAAGCTTGGTGCTCATTTGATAGATAGAATAAGGAAAGGATCTGGATGAAAAGCCCCTATTTGACAGTGGGTTTGATAGCTGTCGTTGTGTTCTTCATGATATCTAGTGTCAAAGCCGCTCCAGATCCATTTGCCAACCTGCGAGTCATCCCCGTAGGTTCAACAGAAACTGGCGCGGCACGGATCACCTACACTCCGGCAGACTTAATGATCTATGTGACTACGGCCCGGCACTCGCCTACTAAGAATGTCTGGCTTGTAATTGTATTGAACACACCCACATTCAACGCCCTCGACTATATTACAGCAATCGGAGTGGATACCTCAGTCACCTTTGACAAAGACCGTTTTGTGCTCGCAGCAGAACCCAGGATCCCCCCAGAAGCCCCGGACGGACCTTATGATTCGACTTACCCAGGATGCACCTACGATGATCAATACGCAATAGGGGGTGTCAAGGATCAACTAGGGGCCGCAGGTCAAGATGTGTATTATGCCTACAAGTTCTTTAAAGACTCAGTAACACTAACTCCATATGAGTTTCGTCTTACTCTGAATTTTGCTTCGGCAATAGATGTCAGCCAGATCAAAGCTCTCGTGTTGGCTAATGGGCGGTCAATTCCAGATAATAATGGCAATTATTATGGACTGCCTTTCGATATAAAAACTCCGTATAGCGGAAGCACACTGGTGGTTCCAGAGCTTGCTCCCTTGTTCTTGGCTCTGAGCTTCTTTACTGCCTTCGGATTGTATGCAATAAAACGCAAGAAATAAGCGCGCGGGTCTCGATTCGCGTCAAGCATCGGAATGAGAATAGTTATCGTCCTACATGTCTACGTGTTATCAAATGACGCGATTAAGAAAAATGCAGTGACAAATCGCCAAACCCAGCTCGCGCACTAACGCCTTCACTAAATCATGCTGATCTCCCGGTTTTGTGACATGTCCAAAGGTGCTTACACTGAAAACCGCCAACGTTAGCAGAGGCACCTTCCAGATAACTTTGACTCAGCTAGTTCAGTATGCCGTCTACGGAATATTCTACGTCGTCGTGGCAAAGACAGGTGCACTGAACCCTGCAGATCTGGGTGTTCTGTCAATTCTGATCTTCCTTGCGTCGACGATATCACTCCTGACTGGTCTTGCGCTGCCAACTGCAATGACGAAGTACATGGCCGAATACATCGAAAAGAACAAACCAGAAACGGCTGCCGCGGTCCAGAAAACCGTTGTCGCGATTGTTCTCACTATCTCGTCGATTTGTTTAGCCGCGATTATCTGCTCTTCTGAGGTGCTCTCAGAGTATTTTTTTGGCACATCAGCGAATGCCCCTCTCCTAGTTTTCATGTCCATATATGCATATCTTTCTGGATTAACAGCCATTCTCAACTCAAGTTTGCAGGCTTTAGGTTTTTTCGGAAAAATGGCAACATTGGCTCTCCTACATGTAGTCCTTGGTCGAACTACAGCTGCTTTACTGGCTCTTCTTCACTTGGGCGTTTCAGGTGTACTCGGCGGCTTTGTTATAGGATCTGCAGTCTCACTGACCTATGCTGTAGTTCTTACTCGAGGTAGACTTCCTCCCTCAAACAGCTATGCCCCGTACAAACCATTGGTGCGATTCAGCCTTCCCCTCATTATCGGCACTGCAGTCTCACTTGCCATCAATTGGGCAGATATAGCCATAATAGCCTCAGCAACTTCTAACTATGGACTGGTAGGCGTCTACTATCTTGCGTTGAACAGCGTTGGTATGCTCTCAGTAGTCTGGGGGCCAGTCACATCAACGATATTTCCGTTACTCTCGGCTCAACACGGAGTGCAGAGATTTGAAAGCATAAGCAGTACAATAAGAGTTGCGACACGATACATCACTTACTTGATGCTTCCTAGCTGCCTAGGGTTAGCGATCATAGCTCCAACAGCATTGGAATTCTTCTACGGGGAAAATTACGTCACTGGGGCTATACCGCTCGCAGTATTGTCTTTCGCCACAGTTGTCATTTCATTCTCAGCGATATTAAATACCGCAATGACAGCCATTGGGAAAACCATATACCTACTCAAGATAAATGCGATTTCAGCATTATCAAATATCCTATTATTGCTGGTTCTAGTTCCACATTTTGAAGCCGTTGGAGCGGCGTTCGCCCGGTTTTTCGTGCAATCAATAAGCCTTCTTCTGGTGATTCATGCGCTAAGAAAAAACCTAAAACTCACTCTAGACAGAGAATCCCTGTGGAAATCAGCTGCTGCGTCCCTACTAATAGTACCGTACTTGTTACTCGTTGAAAACGCCTTCATGACGCTTCCGGCAGTCCTACGTCTGGTCTTAGAGATTACAGGGGCAAGTGCCGCATACTTGTCAGCACTCTGCATACTCAAAGCATTACATGAAAGGGATTTCGAGCTCCTTAAACAAGCCTTTCCCAGACTTGAAAAATACCTCAGACTACCGGAGAAGCTCTTCTCGAGGTAGCGCTTCTTGATAGAAAAGCACGCTCTAGTCCAAGTGCTCTTGCTGTCGACACCCACATGCCGACATGTCAATGGACAAATGTCACGTCGTACTCACAGCATCTATCAACATGAAGCGGAATCTGTCGTAACGCGCTTGTAGAAATCAAAGAGAGGTGATTCAAAATGCGAAAGACAGTCTCTTCACGAATAATCTTCTGTGCAACAATACTAGCACTTTCACTAGCTGCTCCGAGGTTTGACGTAATCGCAGCCCCTGGAGTGATCAGAGTTCCAACAGATTTCACGAAGATACAAGAAGCCATAAACGCTGCCAACTCAGGAGACACGATTCTCGTAGACAGTGGAACCTACCCCGGAAATATTGTCGTAAACAAAACATTGTCCATTATCGGCGAAAACAGAGAATCAACGATTATTGACGGTTTAGGGAACGCCCCAGCAGTCAACGTAACCGCAAGCAACGTGGTCTTCGAGGGGTTCACTGTCAGAAACGGCGCTTATGGTTTATACCTACACTATTCGAGCGGCAGCACTATAGCCAACAACGCTATCATAGAAAGCACAGGCGACTCCGGCTTACTTCTTGATCACTCAACCAACAGCGTTATAGCTAACAACACAGTGGCAAACAACCAAGAAGTTGGCATATATCTATACTATTCCAGCGGCAACACAATAAGCCATAACAACTCAACGAACAACCTAGTCGGACTCTGGCTGCTTTACTCCAACGGCAACTCCGTACTCAGCAACAACGCTTCAGGAAACAGTTATGGTCTGTGGCTGGAATTCTCTGGAAGCAATACCCTTAGAGACAACAAGATAGCCAACAACATCTACAACTTCGGAGTCCACAGCGCAACCCTCACGAATTTCATACAAGACATAGACTCCTCAAACAAAGTAAACGAAAAGCCAATCTACTACTTGGTAAACCAACAAAGCCAACAGATACCTTCTGATGCGGGCTACGTAGCTGCCGTGAACTCAACGAATATCACCATCAGGGATCTACATCTGGCAAACAATCGCGAAGGAGTGGTACTAGCCTACACAAACAACTCCTCAGTAGAAGGCAACATTGTGTCAAACAGTAGTGAAGCCGCCATCCACCTGCACAAATCAAACGGAAACACCATAACCAACAACTCTATAGGAACTGCGAGAGACGGAGTCTTACTCGATAGTTCCAGCAGTAATGTCGCAACCAACAATACTATAACTGAATGCAGCGAGTATGGTATCTGGCTAGTTTCTTCCAATGGCAACACGATCAGCATCAACAACATAACTGACAATTGGGTTGGATCAATGCTAACCTCTTCAGGCGGCAACATAATTCAGGGCAACGATCTAGCCAGAAATGACTATGGAATTTGGCTAATATCATCTAGCAACAATAACATCCGCCATAACAATTTCAACAACACAAACCAAGTGCGCAGCCGCAGTGGATCAGTCAACCTCTGGGACAATGGCTATTCCTCAGGGGGCAACTACTGGAGCAACTATGCAGGCGTCGACTTGTACTGGGGGTCTTACCAGAACAAGACTGGAAGCGATGGAATAGGAGATACACCGTTTGTCATTGACAGCAATAACCAAGACAAATACCCTTTGATGAGCCCATACGAATACTGGAGCAATCCAATAATAGGCGACATAAACAAAGATACTATGGTTAATGCTATAGACTTGTCCCAGCTGGCAGGAGCTTACGGTTCCACGCCGGAAAAGCCAAACTGGCACCCGAACAGCGACCTCAACTCCGACAACCTTGTAAATGCCCAAGACCTATTCAGCGTCGGGAAGAACTACGGAAAAACGAACCAGTAGAAACCTTGCGCAACCTCTTTCGATCTAGCATCGATATTTCCCAACACGCAACCTGGTGCGGCAATGTGCATTATTTATTTCTTTGGTCCTGACGGCTCAGGCAAGACCACGCAAACCACATTCCTTTCCAATCGACTAAGAAAGACAGGTCTAAGGACCAAAGTCTCCTGGATGAGGGGTTCTCATACTCTTGTTTCCATCTTATTCCGCTTTCTTTCAAAATTTGACAGTTACAGCGGAAACGTGAACCCTTATTACAATGTCACCTTACCAAAACGCATGGCTAGGTTATGTTGGCTCCTGGAGTACATTAGTGCGTTACCTGTCATTCTGCTCAGGTTTGTTCTACCTAGCCTCTTTGGCTATGTCGTCATTGCTGACAGATACGTTCTAGACCTAGTCGTCTGGGTCTCCTTAATAACTGGGGAACCCTCATTCTGTAGAAGCTTCTTGGCAAGACATCTGATTTCGCTAGCGGGTAATACCAAAGTAAAATTCTTTGTTGTGGCCGATTTAAGGGAGTTGGCACAAAGAAGCGGAGAGGACATCAGTGTTCTTAGGAATCAACTTGATCTTTACAATTCCTTAAGAGATGGTGCTAATGTGCTCGACACCACCAACAAAAGCCCCAAAAAGACATTTCAAGAAGTCCTAGACACTCTAGACAACAAGGGATTCTGTTGCAACCGGTGAAAACTTCGAATTCTCTTACACATAGAATCCTCAGAATTATCGGCTCCCCCTTTGCCACATCGCATTTGGAGTTGAGGGGCAAGGATGTTACACCACTCTATCACTATGCTACAAGAAACAGGATGCCCCTCCGTTTCCTTCAAGCATTAGGCACAATCAGCAAATCAGACTCCTTTGCAAAAGAGTACGATAAGCTACGCAATAGATATACTCAGATTGTTCAGGCAACTTCAAGAGTTTCTCAAGCTCTAGAAAAAGCCTCCGTAGATTACGCCTTTTTCAAAAGCATAAGACCCTACAGAGAGGTCACGGTAGACCTAGATATCTTGATCTTTAGCCCGGAATACCAACAAGTCATTAGGAATATGTCTCATGCAGGCTACACCTTCTTGGCGGCTGGACCTCTCTCAACCACTTTTCGTGATGCCAAAGCAGAAATCAACATTGACCTATACAATGAAATCGGAGCCAGTCACATAATATACCTTGACAAGCAAAAACTGAGAAAATCCATTATTGACAAAAAACTCTCAAATGGAAAGATCGTCCGAACACTAGATCCATGTGCGGACCTTGTTGCCCTGATTGCACATTCGGTCCTAAAGGAGCAGATGTACGTCCTATCTGAATACTACACAACGCTCTACTCTCTGGCCAACACAAGAAGCACCTCTTCAAATGCGATAATCTCCATGGTTGAGGAATGCAAGATAAGCAGAGCTTTTCAAACTCATCTAGGACTATCAGCCCTACTTCATCAACAAGCTCATGGCTTCATACCCGATTGTCTGGCTAAGCTTCTCAGCCAAAGAGACTTGAACCCTTTGGAGAGTACACGCGTTGAAGAAGTGAACTTCCTTATGCCCTTCAAATATCACCCCATAACAGTAGTTCAGGCATTTGTGGAGAAGTTCAGAGAGGCTAAAGCTCGAAAAAGCTTCACTGACCAAATTTCTAGTATGCTAAACCCAAAATTCACATCATTCGCAATCAGACAGCTGCTAGGTCACATAATCAGGGAGACCTACTAAGCTTCTAAAGAAACCAGAGCGTCTTGTAAGGCAGTTTGTTGGCAGCGCGCAAATGCCATTTGAACAGTGACATGATAGCAAACGCCGCACTGTAGGTGCTAGCATCAGGGTAAGTAAATCAAATGGAGGTGACATGCACGACTAAGGATCAAGTTATTGGCGGATTAATCTGCGTCGTCTGTATAACAATCGCTGGATCATATACTGGCGCACTGTTCTGGCCAGCCCTAGAAGCCATACGACTCTGGCTAGTCGCAATCCCAGTGTTCATCGCATTCATCGCCATTCTAGGAATAGGAGCTTGGATAGGCTGGACCATGGCCACAACTCCACCTCCAACGCCAATCGAAGACATACAATTGCAAGACACATCTGAACAGGAAGAAAAGAAAGACAAACAAGGCTGATTTCCAAGAAAGTAGAGCCCCCTTGTTTTCAGCCGCCCACTCTACGCATGTAGACCAAAAGTCATTCACGCAGGTCACTTAAACAGCGCGCGCCATTCCCACTATACATAAATACGTGCGAAAGCATTCCAGAGACAATAATAAAAACTTCAAGCAAGTGAAACACAACGTACGCAGTAGGACACCTAGCTCTAGGTTATTTAACAGGCAAAGCCTCATCAAAGCCTCTAAAAGTCAACGTAAACATACCTTTGATCCTCACGCTTTCAATCATTCCAGATATTGACATGTTAATACCGGTTCTTGAGCACGGTGGACCCACCCACTCTCTCATCCTGCTGCTAGCCTCAGCTCTTCCCGCGGTTCTAATTTGGAGAAAACGGACACTTCCATACCTGATCGCTCTAGTCTCCCACCCAATATTGGGCGACTATCTGACACGTCCAAGCAAAACACAAGGCGTACAACTGCTCTATCCATTGACATCAAACTGGTTTTCAGCGGGTTCCGAAACCGCGAAACTCGCTTATGTATACATTGAATTTGTCCTCTTCGCAGCTTTTTTAGCGCTCATGCTCGCATCAAGAGACTTGCCAATGATGCTGGAACGTCACTCTTCCAACCTACTACTTACAGTGCCAGTATCCACAGCTTTATTTCCAGTTTTCACGGAATTTCCAATACCCGTACCCGCAGAACTGATCATACCACACCTCATCCTGATCATTCTCTTGGTGATTCCCATTCTCATTGACATCATACCAATCACAAAGTCCATCAAACCACATACCTAACACACACGGCGCTTTTTGCTGCCAAAGCACAAATCGGCTTGCCATTCTGCCTAGGAAGACACCCAACAAGAAACCGGCGGCAAACCGATTGCCACGTGAGACGGTCAACCCATAATGCACGCCCGACTGTCAGTTCACTATTCTTGAAGCGCGCGCTACCTGGCTGCAACTACCTCACACTCACTTATAGGTGACTATTTGACACGCTCAATCAAAACCAAAGGCGTGCAACTGCTCTTTAGCAGCACGCGCGCTTCTGGTTGATGTCAAACATTTCACCAGCTCCTTCATACACAGACATGCGTAGCAAACCCTTAGCCTAGAAACAAGACACATCAAACACCGTCAGACATCTTTGACGCATAATCGTATGCCGTACAGCCGGAAAAACAGACAGAGAATTCGGCGGCAAACCGATTCCCATCGAAGAAGCCGCCAGGTCTACGCAGACTCATGTTTTAATCGTCTAGTCGTCACTGAATTTGCCAGCGTTATGATTTGCCTTCTTTCACATTCAAACGCAGGAAATCTGACCATGAATTTTCTTGTAAAATGTTACATAACATTCTTCCCTACTATAATATAGGGATAAAACTCCTATCACTTACATGTCGTCAGGACAATCCTTGCTGCACGCTGAATTCACGCGAGCGCAAAGGAGAACCCCGGAGCGCGTGCATTCATGTTGGCTGCGCGCGCTCTCACTTCTTTTCTGCGTTTAAGCATGTGGACTTGAACCCGTTTGGGTTCTAATCCCTCCGGGCCCGCTTTCCCTGACTAGATTATGCACACTAATGTGATGGTTCACTTCTTGACTTCAGGTCTTCATTCTTCGTGGAGATGGCTTCTTCTACGCTTTAGCTATAGAACAAATGTGGATAGGCTCTAGAAAAAAATCCCATAGTTGCTTTTATGCATGAGTGTATCATTAGGTCAGTGAAAATTACATTAAAAAAATCGAGAAAGATTGAGTAAGAGGATGAAAAAAATGAAACCAAAAATTGTTGCAGCGCTAATCACATTGATGTTCATAGTAGGCATGCTTCCGATCGCGTTGAGCCCAAGAGCAAACGCCCACACTGCCGCAAACCCGTTTATTACAGACTTGATCGCAAACCAGACAATTGACGCTGGCGACGTTCTAGTTTGGAACGACGGTATTAATCTCTTTGTCAGATACGTGACCACCGGTAGCTGGATGATGACTTCAACCCACCTCGCCGTTGGCGATTCACTCTCCGATATTCCGAGGACCAAGCAGGGAAGCCCGATTCCAGGCCAATTTCCATTCAGCACGATTCACGACCCTCCAGTGTCAATGTTCACTTACACCATCAGCCTTGGAAGCTGGACGCCTGGAACCGTACTCGTCATAGCGGCGCACGCTGTGGTCTGCGGACCAGCAGGTGATCAAGCCTTCGCAGAAGGTCTACTAGCCACAATGCCACTCTACACGTACCCTGACGCAGAAAATGCCGGATCAGTTTCAGTAGCCATCGTGGGAGACAATCTCGTCATCACCATTCAAACCACAGGGAGCTGGCAACTACTCGACACCTTTGCCTTTGTGGGCTTCAGTGCACCTCCGTTTCCACCACCGTGGTGGACGTGGCCTGACAGACACACAGGACTAGGTGGAGTGACAACCGACACCTACACCTTCTCACTGACTGGCATGGGAGTAAACTGTGGAGACGTATTATTCATCTCCGTGCGTACTTGGATGAGAGGCGTCGACTCCTTTGGCAATACAGTGTTAAGAGATGGCTGGGCTGATCCAAATCCATTCGACGGTTGGACGAAGTTCTTCTCTGTTACGGTTCCGTGTAGGCTCGTGTGTGAGACTGCATGGGGCAACGGAGTAAGATTCACGAGTCGCAACTGGGCAATGTACTTCAACTACGCCGTACAATAGCAGCAAGAGCAGACATCCTACACCTCTCCCCCCTTTTTGTATCAAGAATAAACCAAGACAGTACATCATAGACTCCGCAAGGGAACAATTCCCGAATACGCTCGCTGGTTATGAGGCGGCTGCAATGGATTGTAAGGAAAAAAGCCAAAAAAATCAAACGCATGCCCTTCTTCCTGAGTGAATAATTCTCAATGACGAAAAAGTGAAAATAGAGCCCAACCTCTGGGGCACCAAGAGACGTTGACTGCTTCTCTTGTATGCGAAAAGGTGCAAGCTACTCCTTCTTGATCATCTTCACGATGTCCTCTCTTTTTGCGTTCTTCATTTCCGGATGGTAGTCCTGAGCATGCAGCATAACGTGCTTTACCACGTCATTTTCGCCTTTCGGAGTCTTCAATTGCCATCCGCAACCCGGACACGTCGCGATCAGCATTTTATCCATAAACTGTCACCTCCATTTTGATGCAACTACAACATATCACACACGGCCAGAAGACTTAAAGCTGAAGTCTACGCTCGAATGCATATGCAAGCGCTTGAGTACTCTTAGCCAAACAAACCTAGTGCGGCAAGAAGAGACAACGTTGTTATGCTGTCTGCGAGAGAACTCTCAATGGGAATCACAAAATTATCTGGGTCCAAACCCCTCTGATATGTTAGCACAGCAACAATGTATGAAACGACAGCGATAATGGCTCCTGCCGCCACGTTCGTCGTAAGCAACAGCGCCGTGAACCTAATCAGATTAGACGGGCTCAACAGCCCTTGTATGGTCAGGGATGAAACTGAATAAATACAAAACATAATGGAAGACGCCACCCAAGCCCCGAGGATTTCGATCGAGTGGTTCCTTATAGACCAAAGCGATGATTGAAGCGTGCCCAAAGCAAGTTTTGTTGTCGCGGTCGAGCCAACAACGGCACCAACATCGCCCATAGTGTCGATCATGGCAGGATAAACAGTGTAGACTTCTCGCCTCTCGCCGACAATCTCTGCAATTCTGCCAAGAGCGGAGCCAGTCACATTGACTATGAAAACAACAAAGAACAGAGTCAGAAGCGACTCCTTCACTGTCTTTACGAATTCAGGTTCTCGCATGTTCCTCGCCAACAAATATGCGGAAACAGACGCCAAGATTAAACCCACAAGAACGACGAGCAATTGCCCAGTCAGGCCGAATAGAACAAAAGCATTAACCACCACAATGTAAATCAGCGTGATCATCAGGTCGGACACCGTGGACTCCACAGGATACAGAACTATGTCAGGGTCCAGTCCATGTTTGAATGAGATAACGGAAACTAGTACAGTCAGTGGCGAGACAACCAATAATGCCAACGCCATTGTTGCGACAGTGACAGCCAAGATACTTGAGAAATAAGATGTTGGTAATGCTAGAAACGTGCTTCCAAACAACATTGCAACCAGACTCATTCCCACGCTGGCTTCCAGTGTCATCATCACCACAGCACGAAATAGCAAGTGGAAACTCTTGGTATTTCCACGAACTCGTGGCTTCACAGTACCTAGGTGCAATGCTGTGCTCAGTCGACCGCAAAACAGGCCGCCTATGACTCCCCTAGCGCTCACGATCGACGGATAAACCAAGATAGCCCACGGGGCAAGTTTGAACAAGCCCACATGCGAGGCTATGATTGTTCCAGCCACGATTCCGACCATGTTGAAGGCAAATGCGCTCAATGACTCCCTTAAAGTCTTGGCAAGTTTGTGCTTGGACTCCGAAACTATAACTCTTGAGGGTCCTTTGAAAAGCCGGCGACGGATTTTCAAAAATATGGCAGTAATGGAGATTTGAGTCGTTGGTTTTTCCTGCTCTTCTAGCTGACTAGTTTTCAGTTTGTATGAGGGTGTTCGAGGGTTGCCGCGGGGGAGTATCTTGGAGAGTTTCAGATTGCTCCGTCTCTTCTGAAGTCGAGTCATTTTGCATTCCCTGCAGCAGTTCTTTCACCCTTTTTTGCTAGACGATTGAGTCATCCCTTTTTGCGTTTCGTTTATAAAGGTGTTTCCATGCGCCCCGTGTGGTCCAGTCGCAATTGGGACAAAGATTATCTGTCGTAGGAAATCTATTGTAGTGTTGCCACGGGAAGCAAACTGTTCCAGTGGGAGTTTTAGACAGAAATGGCTCGATTGGACAAGATCAAGTACAAACCTATATCGGTCAGAGATTTGATCACTGAGATGAAGGATCTCTCCGAACTGATGATTGACTTGGCATATTCTGCGGCTCTTTTTAATAGCCGTCCGCTGGCTGAGGAAGTCATCGAAATGGAGAGGCGAGTTGACAATCTTGCTTACCTTCTTGACATGAGCGCTATGGTCGCAGCTAGGGATCCAAGAGATGCGGAATCGCTTGTCGCGGTATCGATGGTGGCCTCGGCTGCAGACAAGATTTCAGATGCTGCAGGCGACATAGCGGGCATAGTCTTGCGAGAAATCGGCATACATCCAATAGTGCGCGCGGCCTTTGAGCAGGTTGAAGAACGTCTGACGCGGGTTGAGATTGAAAAGGGCTCTGTTTGGGCAAACAAGACACTGAAAGACTTGGAATTAGCGCCAAAGATGGGAGTAGACATAATCGCTATACGCCGCAACAAAGACTTCATAATTAATCCTGAAAAAGACGAGCTAATCCTTGAAGGAGACGTTGTCATAGCTAGAGGTGCTCCAATGGGCGTCGAAGAGTTCGAAAGACTAGCGGGTAGAACATTGCAGGCTGCACGGAGCTAGAAACATGAGCATTGACAAATCATTCAAAGACGTGGTTGACATGCTTGTTGAACTTAAGGACACCTCAGAGCTCATGATGGATCTTGCTTACTCTTCCATATTTCTCAATAGTAAAGAGCTGGCTCAGGAAGTTGCCACACTTGAAGAATACATAGACGATCTGCACACTAAGTTCGAACTCCTGGTATTGACGCGATGCATCAGTCCAGAGGAGTCAAAAGACTACTTAGGGCTTATCCGGTTGGGCGTGGTCACTGAAAAGATAGCTGATGCAGCTATGCAGATCGCGGGTGTTGTGCTTAGAGGACTTGATCCTCACCCTGTGCTGAAACTCGCTATCAAGGAAGCTGAAGAAACGGTTGTCCATGCACAGGTGTCGAAGAAATCTCCATTGGCTGGGAAGACGCTTAAAGAAGCACAGATCCATGAAGAAACGGGCATGTGGGTTCTGTGCATAAAGCGTGGAGACAAGTGGATTCGACCAAAACCTGATACGGCTATAGAGGCAGGAGACCACCTTATTGCCTCAGGATATGCTGAAGGTGTAGAAGACCTTAAGAGATTAACAAACGCGGAAAAACGGCCAAAATAGGTCAAATGGTCTAATGTGGATCGCGTGCCTGAATGCGGTGATGCACGCTAGAACAACATTCACGGGCATGTTGCTGGCTCTGCGGAAAGAGAAATTTCAAAAGAAGAAAGAGGTAAGCCCCTTGTACCTTCTTCTACCGGTGTTGAAGTGCGTTTTGAGGCTGAAGCTGTGTGGATGTCGTCGTCAGACTGTTCCTGGTGACATCAACAAGTTTGAGCATTGTGCTTTCGGACCTGTTCGGGTTTCTGTATGGTGTTTTAGGTTCTGTCTGCCCGTTGTCTTGTGTTAGGGCTTCGTCACTGTTATACGTGTGAGGCTGGTTTCTGTTTCAGATGTTATTAACTTCCACTTAGAAACAGTAATAATACCGAACCGGTTTCTGTTCAGAAGCAGGTGATCTGTGCCATGTGTTGTGTCTTCTCAACGCATAGTGGAAAAATCGCAGATAATTCTGCAGAGACCACACCGCATACACATGCGGACACACAGCGCGCGCTAGCACTTCCAACTGTGCGCGCAAAGCCTATGTGTTATGCTGCTGCATAACGAGTGGGGGACTGTCACGACTCAGTCGCTCATTACTCGTCGATACAAACTGGGAGACGAGTTAGGCATCTCAAAGCTAATGGGAATTGTGTTTTCCAGATCCTATTCATCTAGGTGGTTACGCCATTTTCGTTGGCAACAAACCAATCCTTTTGGAAGGAACATCAGGTGGGTTGCCGAATGTAACGGAGAAATAGTTGGACACATTGTACGCATTCCGCTGGCGATGAAGCTGGGAGAGGAAACTTTGAAAGGATCGATTGCAGCAGACGCAGCTACCCACCCTGAATTCAGGCGTCGGGGGATATACAGAACACTCTCAGAATCGTCGTGGAAAGACGCAGTTCAACATCATATTCCCATCTCTTTCGCTGACGCTTCGAGAATGACAATTTCACCCGCGCGAAGATATGGAATACTAAAGGTTTCCGAAATCACCGTTATGATAAACCCTCTAAACCCCCGTGAAATCGTGGAAAAACGCTTTGGCCGAAGTTTTTTCGCGAAAACAGTTTCACATGGGGTCGAATCCGCATTTAAAATACTTTCCGTCGCCAGAAAGAAAGTAAAAGCGACAGGGTTAAGAATGAGGAGAATATCAGCCTTTGATGATAGGATCGATGTTTTCTGGAATGAAATTTCCCCTTTCTACGGGATATGCGTCATGAGAAGTAAGGCATATTTGAACTGGAAATACTTCGAAAGACCCCACTTGAGTTTTGACGTGTTCCTAGCCGAGGCGGGAGAAAGAATCTTAGGCTACACCGTTTTGTCAACAAGGATCCAAGATGGCTTCAACAAGGGGTTCATAGTTGAGATGGTGACACATCCTCGACGAAAAGACGTGATGTGTTTCTCGCTTTCCCAAGCTTCAGAGCACTTCAAGAAGATCGGCGTTGACTATGTTGAATGCTGGACCGTGAAGAATAGTCCCTGCTACAAGCCATTGAAAAGGCATGGATTCTTCGCATCTGCTCTATTTCCGAGGAGCACATTGGTCGTCAGATTTGATCCTTCGAAAATTTCAGAGGAATTGATCAAATGCAGCGGGCAGTGGTACACCGCACTTGGCGACTTTCTCTGAGGGCGGACTAATGCATAGCGCACGTGCTGGCGTTTACAGAACGAGCGAATTGTTGGCGTTGAAGCTTCCCGCTGGAGTTGCTAGGCCTGTGAATTCGGTGGCTTGAGCTTGGGCACTCTGATCTTTTCAGCAGTTTGCTACTTTTGAGATGACACGCCTCAATTTTCCTGAATTATCTCTCGGAATTTCCTCAACAATTCGCGGTTTTATTTGAACTCCTTCTCCCAAGCTTCTTCTGAGGGCGGAAACGCACTTCTTCACAGAGTCATCGGAATAGTGTTCAGGCATTTTCAACCAAACTTCTATAAGGTCTCGCTTCTCTTGAATTATCCTATACTCTGACACCCCTGCGAAATTTTCCATGTTCAAGATACCCAAGGGAGACACTTTTCTTCCGTCGGGAAGAACTATGAAATCGTCAGCTCGACCCTTTATCGAACGCATAAGAGGCAAAGTTCTTCCACAAGAGCATTGCTCTTCGATTGGAACTCCAACGTCACCTATTTTGTAACGAATAAAGGGCATAGCATGATTGAACAGATATGTGAGAACAATTTCTCCTTCTTCACCCGGGGCGACGCTCTCGCCTTCATTGATAAATTCAACGATGACAGAATCAATATTTATGTGATAACCTGCATGTTCGTCAGGGCATTCCCAAGCGATGTCCCCTGTTTCAGTGCACCCGTAAGAGTCAAAAGTCCGTGCCTCAAAAGCTGAACCCATCAAGGCGCGGCAACGACTACTCAAGGTTTCGCCCATGCAAAAAATGATTCTCGGACTTAACTCACCCCTTGTCTTCTCCGAAAGCAGTTGAAAAAAGCCAGGGTAACCAATCATTACGTCAGGCTTGTAGGCTTTTAGAAAAGAAAGTACAGCGTCAGAGATTTCATCAACTATGGTAACCCATTCTGTTCTGAAAATTCCAATATGTTCTGAGAACGGTCTGGCTCCGGCATGCGGAGGGTTTCCTCCCGGTCCCCGAAGGCGCACCTGTTTGTCAAGCAATCGCCCGCCGCTTTCAAAGAACTGGCGTAGAGAAACTGCCCACGACGGTTCTAAAGTTCTGTAGTCGGTAAGAACCGTTAGTGGAACCCCGGTTGACCCGGAGGTCTTGTGTTTGGCACATTTCGCGGGGTTGAATTCCCTTGATATGATACTGGCGTAGTTTTCCTGCACTTGTCTTCTTGATATTATGGGAAGCCTCTTCAGGTCGTTGACTGTTTTGATCTCCGTCGGCTTCACATTGATGGCGTTCAGCAATTTGTGGTAAAAAGGTACGTTATCATAGGCGTATCTTACCATCGCTCTCATTTTCTTTTCCTGTATCGCAAGAAGTCTAGGTGTTTCTAATCTAGTGTTTTTTCCATACGTGAAGAGATAATAGAGAAAGCGCGGGGCAGATTCGTAACGGCGCATCCTTTGCTAGCACCAATTCCCAACATAACTACGCACTTCCCTTTTTCCTATTAACCTTGTGCTCCAGAAAATTGCAAGCATATGGGGTGCAGCGCGCGCTAAAAAGAATTCTTTTTTTTAACACTCAATCAAACAAAAAAAGGAGTTTGCGGGAGACAACCCGAGAAATTGTCGGAAAAGGATATCCATGATTTTAATGATGAACTTGGATTTTCCATGAACATATTGTTATGTTGGCGTGGGAAATATTTGTTAATTACTATTAACAATTAAAGGACAATCTACAGTAGATTGTTCTACTTATGAACGTATATGGATTCAATGGACTTTCCCCATACCCCATATTCCGAACCATTCGAAACTCTCGAATTTATAGATTTTGTAGTGCTTTCAGATGACTGTAAGCAGTTCCGCTAGTTATCTGAGAGTAGTGAGGGCAGTTAGGGGAGTTCCGAGTCGACACGGGTGAATCTGAATCCTAAGGTTTGGAGGCACCTGTTTTTCTGTGTGGTCGTGACGTTGGGCGAAGTTGTTTTTCAGTTAACCGCGTTCAGATATAGTTAAGAGTAGTTGACTGCCAGTTGACTGCTAGTTCTCTAGAGAGTGCCTGAATAGACTGCCCTGTCCGGAAGAAGCAAGCGAAGCCTAGGGACGTGTGGGAGCTACTGTCAGTTAAGAGGAGTTGTTGAGGGCCTAGTCCAGTTCCAAGAACCTCAACTGGCAGCTACTAGCAGTCATGACTATCGCCGCTTGAACCTCGCAGGTGCGCTCTCGCTTTCTTTGGGGGTCCATCCGCAGCGGGACCTATCTCAGCTATTAAGATGGCAATCCCAGTATTGATTACCTATTTCGATTCGACCGCTCGCGCTAGTTCCGTGTCAGAAGATTCGGCTGTGTGGGATGGGTTACTCTATGATTTTCATGACTTCTTCAACGGCTTTTCTTGCTATTGCTTTCGGTTTCTCGTCGGGCAATCCTATCGGAATGAATGCTAGCAGATGCCATGGCTTTTCTACTCCCAGTTCTCGTTCGAGATTGTTTTTTGAACAGAAAGGCACCCTCATCCAGCAGGCTCCGTAATCCATAGCGTGAGCAACCAACAGCAGATTCTCTATGGCAGCTGCCACACTCTGTACCTCTGCAAAACCCAGTAGGTGAACAGCCTCGAAGGCATCCACGTTCATGAATTTTACGATTGAATCAATATAGGTTCGGTCGTACAGTTTAACTAAGACTGCGATCACGATGGGGGCGTTTTTGAAGAAAGTTGAGTACTTCCGGATACTCTTTGTGGCTTTCCTGAAGAAGAGGTCACTTTGATTCAATTCGTTTACGTTCTGCAGAATGACACTTGCAAGTCTGTCCTTTAGATGTTGATTTTTGACAATTGTGAAGAACCATGGCTGCATGTTCCCACCGCTAGGAGCCCTTGTTGCAGCAAAGACCAAAGTTCTGAGGTCTGCGTCTGTAATCCCATCCTGTCGAAATCTTCTGACACTTCTTCTTTCGGTTATCGTGTCAAGTAAGCTCTTTAGGTTCTTGTGAGCGCTGTTCGCATTTGTCAGTGAGTCTGGTCTTTTCATAATCATACAGTCTCCATTGTATTTTGTTCTTCAGACCACATACAATAATGCTTCTACTTTGACGCAGTTTCACCGTATAAATCGGTTGTGTCTGGTACGAGTGCGTGCTGGATTGCGAAAGATTGCTTTAAGCGTTCTGGGACCAGACGGTAATGCTGTTCATGATTCGTTACGGAAGATGCAGCACGCTTTAAAGTCCTTTTTTCCTCGGGCACTTCTGCGCGAGCAATAAGGCAACTGAATGGGTATGGATACCTCGTTTTCCATGAGGGGTATCTGCAAGAGTTCTTTCCAAATAGACTTTTGTCTCGAAATCCGTAAACATCCTTCTCAACTCGTTGTGTGAAAAGAAATACAGGTAGCAGGATAAGTCTGGGTACCAGAACGTGTTCTCATCCACTTGTCTCAGTCTTTTCTTGGCACTTTTGTAGCTTGGATCACTGACTGTGAAGTCTCCGATGTAAACGTAGCCGCCAAGGGCCACGCTTCGGATGATTTTGGAGATTGTCTCGTACACCTCTGTCTTTGCGAGAAAATGTAGGGTGACAGTTGCGACGATCAGATCATACGTGTGTGGTTTGAACTCGAAGTCTCTGATGTCCCTCACCAATCCTTCAACTGCAACGTCTCTTTCTCTGGCTAGATTGAGGAATTTTTCTATTGCCTTGGGTGAGATGTCAATTCCAGTGACCTGAAAACCAGTCTGAGCCAAGAAAAGGGCGTTCCTCCCTTCACCGACACCTAGATCCAATGCTCTGCCCACTGGAATCTTTCCTATATTTTTGGTCAGAATAGAATCAGGAGATAGGCCCCACAAGCACTCGTTTTCGACGTACTGCCTTTCGAACACAATTATCCACTATTTTGTTGCATGATCGCATCGTCAATATGTTCTTAGGAGCTTTCTTGTCCATCAGAGAGAAGAAAGCATTCGGGATCTCTTGCCATGTAGTCTCCGTAAACTGCGTAGGCCATGCCTCTACATCCCCCACACTGATCTAGCAGCTTACACTGACCGCAGACTTCAATCTTTCGATGCTCCCTTAGTCTCCACAAGATGTCTGATTTGTACCAGATCTCATAGAAGGACTGGTTTCTCAGGTTGCCCAAAACGATTGGCAGGCGCCTGCATGGAAGCACGTCGCCGTTTGGAAGAATAGTGCAATACCAAAAGCCAACAGGGCATGCGCCGCCTGAGCAGGCTTCGGTCGCCGCCCACAACGGACGATTTGTGTCCAAATGCACGGTTGGAAAATCTCTTGAAACCTCAATTAACTGGTTGAACAAGGTTCTGACCTCATTGGGTGAGAGCAGTAACCTTCTCATTTCTCTTCCCTTGCCTATTGGAATCAACAGGCTGAAAACGACCTGTTTTACGGCAGCTTGCCCAAACAAGCTGAAGAAGCCTTTCAACTGATCGATACTTGTGGGACAGTTTAGCCTGTGAACGACGTAGTGCACGGCAGTATAGATACCTGATTCGGACAGCTTCCCAAGCGTTGCGATGGCTTTGTCGAAATTTCCTTCACCTCTGATTTCATCATGTTGTTGTTTGGTGAAGCCGTCTATGCTGACCTGAACGGCACAGTCGTTATCTCTCAGGAACTCGATAGTCTCACCTGAAATCTGCACACCGTTAGTCATCACCAAAATGTTCTTGAACTGTTCGTGTTTTCTGATTGCTTTCACAATTTTCTCAAAGTCGCGTCTCATGAGCGCCTCGCCTCCAGTAAGAGAGACGCTTCCCGAGTAATTCCACCGCTCTAGGACTTCAGCAAGATGGTCAATAACTTGAGTAATCTCTTCGGTACTCAGTTCTACCGAGTTATTGTCTTCTATGTAGCAGTGTTTGCACGCGAGATTGCATCTGTCTGTGATGTGCCATTGAAACCGAAAGTTTGGTTTCGCGTGTTTTTCGTGCCGAGGAGTTTTGGAACCCAGAGAGTTTGTCCTGGAGTTTTCTTGGATTACTTTTTCGCACGTTGCTAGAGAAGTTGTTTCTTTCTTCTGCTTATTCCTCTTCATCCAAGATGCCCTTTTTCAACAAGAGGTTGAGATACCTGATTACGTCTATGTTTAAGACTTTTTCCTTGGGTCTGTACGTGTCGGCAATCTTCTTTGCTATTTCGTCTTTCGTTAAAGAACCGTCACAGCAATCCAAGATTAGCTTGCCAGTGGCGTTTATCTCGTAGCTGTCTCCATTGGAAGTGTTTAGTACCAGATAATGACCACTGCTTTCGAGGCTGTCTCTTACAACTATTCTTTTTCTTTTGATCGCTTTTTTTCTCGGAGAGGCTTTCGCTTCACCATTTGTTCTCATAATCCAGTCTTCTGGCTGGCGTTCCTTGGGAATTACGAATGTCGCGAGCCGAGTCTAGCGCTTTCCTATTTTTTGTCCAAGTCTACCGAGCAGCCGCAACCGCTGCATTTTTCGGCTTTCCGTGTTTTGCTGATTCCTGAGATTCTACGGATTGTGGGTTTCGACATGTTTCTCCCTCTTAGGATATGATGATGAGGCATCGTATAAAAGTATTATGGAAGTTTGCTCTAGAAGAAGTCAAGAATCGTTTGTTAGGCTAGAAAGCCCCGGAGCGCGGCTAATAGGAGAAAAACTGTTCCCGAGTTAAACATTTTGAGATTACGTTTCGACGTTTTCCGTTCTTCAGTAGAGAATCCACGGCCTCGATGCTAATCGTCAGGTCTTCTCCTAACTCCTTTCTGAACGTGTTTTCAAGACGAAGAAATATGTCTTTATTGTGCTTTTCTCTCAGCACTAGTTGTATATAGATTTTGTTTCTTGCCTGTTGAATTATCTTATACTCATCTATGCCTTCAACATTTTCAAAATAGCGCGAGGTGACGTACGGTGAAATCATTCTGCCACTCGGTAAGACTATGAAATCCTCATATCTTCCTTCTACTACTTCCATTAGAGGCAATCCTCTCCCGCAAGGGCATCTCTCGCTGCTCTGTCTTCCAACGTCGCCAATATCATACCTTATCAGTGGCATCGCAAAATTCCAGAGCGGTGTCAAAACAATCTTTCCAGCTTCCCCCACAGCTACATGCGCATCATCCTTGACAAATTCGGGCACTATCAGGTCAATATTTGTGTGATAACCGATACGTTCAGAACACTCCCAGGCAATGTTTCCTGCCTCCGTGCATCCATACACGTCAATAACGTCAACCTTAAAAGCGGAGTTGATGAATGCCCTACTTCTAGCGTCAAGGAGTTCTCCACACGCAAAAATACGTCGTGGACGAATATCTTGTCCTCCTTTTTCCATTTCTTTCATCAGCAATAGGAAGAAACTTGGCATACTATCTATTACATCCGGCCCAAAGTGTAGCAACTTCTCCATCACGTCTTCTATTGGCTCTTGAGCGTCCATCAAACGTCTTCTGAGGAGGCCCAAACGTGTGAGAAAACCGCCAAGATAAGTCCTTCTAGCATACGCACGAGCTAATCCCTTCACTGGTAGGAGAAGCACGTATTTGTCTCTGAGTAGTCTGCTTCCATTTTCCACCTGATGCCTAAGCTTGTTGGCCGACATAATACTAGAGGCTGTTTTCTCAGAAATAATGTTTAGAGGAGTGCCAGTCGTGCCTGAGGTTGTTTCTTTCGTGCACATTTCCATTCTGACGTTTCTTGAGACCAGAGAATCGAAATTCCTTTGCACGTCCTTTTTTGTGAGAATTGGAAGTCTTTGCATGTCCTCTATAGATTGAATGTCTTCAGGCTTGATTTTGGCTGCGTCAAATCTGTGATGGTAAAAAGCAACGTTCTCGTAAGCGTATTTCAAGATTTTACGAAGAGCCTTCAATTGCATTCTTTCTAATTCGGAAGTCGGAAGCCAGGTATTTCTGCGCAGGGCTCGCAAGTTGCGCATTATACGTGTCCAAGAATAGATACTTTGGTAAATCCTTAAGGAATTGCGCGACGATTTGACCCTCTCCAGCTCTTGTCAGCCTCTCCGACGAAACCGTCAGGACCACGCTTCCGCTTCACACCCACGAAGTCATACGGCCTTGGGCCCCGCAAATAATTATTCTTCAAGTATTCCACCTGTTCGTCTTTCAGACCCCTAAGCTCAAAATTGTCCTCACCTTTTCGGAGAGGGTGGCTCGGTGGAAAAGGATACCATGAACCGATTCTGTGAGTCCATATTCTCTTGCCCCTGAGGTATTTCCAAGCGATCATCTCACCGGTCGCTCCGATGAGGCTTGGATCTTTTGTGACAACTAGGTCAAAGTTCTGCCCTAACACCACTCAGAAACGACCCCTTTTCTCTAAGCAAGATCCGAATGTACTCTGGCACTTCCTTCTACATAAGGCTGTTTTCTACCCTCAGTAACCACAGAGCAGACTTTCAAATGGTTGAACATGCTTACCTCAACGACAGCATGACAGAAAGGACATTGTTCAGACAGGTCTATCCTTTTTTCAGGCCTCTAGTTGCTCCAGTTTTGCCTTTAGCTCTTTCTCCAGTTTCGGACCCCGGCTTCAAGCCTTTCCACAACATTCTCAATGGCAAATCTGATGAAGACTGAAGTCAACGAAATCAAGGAAAGTGGTCTAGTAGCCTATCTTCAAGAGAATCAGCCAGTTAGAAAGGCTATTCTACTCGAGTGGCTTTCTCACTTTGTCTGCGACCTTGTGTGCTAAGGCGTCGGGATCCACGTATGGTTGCTGTGGTGGGTACTGGTAAGATGGTTGCTGTTGAGGTGGTTGAAAGTAGGGTGGTGCTTGGTAGTAGTAGGGTGGTTGTGTTGGTGGTCCAGCGGTCGGGAATGGGCTAGGCATTCCAAGCACTTGTGGACCCATCGGCGTAACTACTCCAGGCCCTAAGGCACTTGCATTGACAGCTTGCCTTCCTGCTGTGCCTTCTGGATAGCCAGAGCATACTTCTGGGCAACCACGTTGGCTGTTGCCGCAGAGCATTCATCTTCAGGTCAGATAACTCATTGGTTTTGCCGAGTTAAAGAGATATCTGCATCCGACAAAAGTTCGGGTTTGCGGGAGACACCGCCACTAATCATTGGTTCAGCCTCACGGTTGATGACGCTCTGCAAAACAGACTGCCAATCAAACCGACTTCTAAATCATTATACACAGTACGCTTAGAACAGCCGAGTTACTTGGCTCAGATTTTTTCGCAGTGGCTCTCTAGCCATAACACGAATCCGATTAAACACTTCAGACCCATCGATTCAACCGCGGGATTGTCAAACTCTAAAGTCGCATCGGGACCAGGCAAGACCTTTCCGAACACGGACTCATCGAAAAACTGTCCCGCTAATTCACGATTCTTTTCCGCCTCACGTCTTATTGCCCTCCAGTTCGCACTGTTGAAATCCCACACGCGATAGTAATATCGTGGCTCAACGCCACGCAGATGGGAATATAGAAAGCGACGCAGGTGACGAGCGTTTCCGCTCAACTTCCAAACCCCTCCGTCGCCAATCGCAAACCACATGAGCCGTTGTTTGATTGTGGGTTTCAACGGAGTTGTGTCGTATGAACTACGGTCTAAAGGCAGGCTGGCTAAGTTTGGAAACTGCTTGCAAACTAGCTCTGTTTCCAACCGTCGATTGTTAAATGCAGATACGGGCAAGCCTGCAGCGACTTCAAGGATGCCTCGGTCAATCAGAGGTAGCACTGGCCATGCTCCAAAGGAGAGAATCCACACCATGTTTCCTGGACGGAACCGTTCTTGATGATGCAGGTCGAAACACCAAGCGCGCTGAAACTCTAGATCTGAATAGCTTTCATATTCTCTTCTAACACGCGCTATCGTGTCTTGAACAAAATCATCAAACAACTCCTTTCGTAGCAGCTTCTTAAGGACGAACCGAGGGACACCACGCCTGTTAATCTGATGGAAAAAGGCGTCAAAAGACAAGTCACCACCAAGACCACGAAATGACATGGGATTTTTAGCCCAGTTGATATAAAGTCCTCCTAGTATGGCGTCGCCCAGAAAGCCTGCGATGACTCGAGGCGTCCTCTTTTCCAGATGAGAGCAGATTCCCCAGGTTCTGCCACCTGTGAAACCGTTGGCTAGAAACTCCCATTTCAACGACACATGTGCGTATTGGAGCCATTCCCGTGCTCCGACATCAATTAAGTCATGTTTAACGCCTAAATCTGCGGATACTTGCGCCGCGCATTCTGCGTCAATGTCGGTTGGCAATCCATCGGTTAAAGCTGTAAATTCAACGCCTTCTCGTTTAAGGTAGCCTGCGACCATTCTTGAATCGAGCCCGCCTGAAAGAAGCATAGTGTACCTAGCGCCCTTAACCGTGTAACGCCTAACTGCACTGCCAATTGCCTCATCGAGCACGTCCAACTGCTCCTTCAATGAAAAATCAAAATACTTCTGTGAAAGCGGGACTCGATACTGGTTCACTTCGCTTGCTCCTTTCTCCCATCGCCAAACAAGCATGTTGCCAGCGCCTAAACGATTGACCCCTTGAAGCAAAGTTTTGCCATCGAACAAACCGCTAGCAAGAAAAATGCCCACAAGACCAGCGGGGTTGAACTGCATTCGAAAAGCGGGATGGAACCTAAAGAGTTCGGGGCTGGAGCCAACCAGAATCAAATCATCCGTAGAATAATAGTAGACTGGAAAGATTCCTAGAATATCAACCCCCATCAATAAGCCTTCCTCAGGACTGTACAATGCGGCTGCGTAGAAACCGTCAAAAACAGGCGGCACTTCGCTTCTTGGTTTCCACAGAACACGAAGCCGCTCTGCGTCGACTCTTTCCGAGCCAGGGTCTTTGGTAGGTTCTCCCCATACTATTGCTGCACCGCTATCGTCGGCGATATGACTGATAGGCGCCCATTTGCTCGCCGCCCAGACAGCAGAAAAAGCTCCATAAGAACAAACATCTGTCTGCAATCCTTCTATTGGAGCCAAGCAAGACCTTATTTTCTCAATGAAAAAAGTCAGTCGTTCACAATTGTGGTCAACAGCAATAACGAAGTTTACCGTTAGCCTTCCCTCCCCCCCGTCCCATAAAACCTCTCTGTCTTTTTCATATCCATGACTGGAGTAGTGGTTTAAAAACTCACTGCGCTCAACCAAAGGCGGAAAACACGGAAAGCATAGGAGAGTTTACGGTGAATCCCAAACGAAGGAATCATTTCAATTGCTAGCGCACACTTCAGCAAAAAAGATAGAAATTTCGTTCAGAAGGGTGCTGAGGTTTTTTCGTTGGTAAACTCATGAATGTCTGCCCTGCAAGTATTAGCGAACTTAAGTCATAAATACACAATCCTCGTCAGAGATGACCTGGGTATAGCGCGCTCGGGCTGGTGGGCACATTGGAATTTAGTGTCGTAAAAATTGATGTACCTGAAGATGTTAACATAATCCTAGGCACAGCGCATTTCATCAAGACCGTGGAAGACCTTTACGAGGCCTTGAAAAACAGCGTGCCAGACATCAAGTTTGGCATAGGTTTCTGCGAAAGCTCCGGACCATGTTTGGTGAGAAGGGAAGGTAACGACGATGAACTCACAACCTTAGCCTCGAAGTGCGCGTTGGAATTGGCATGCGGTCACTCGTTTGTCATTTTCATTAAGAACGCTTATCCGATAAACGTTCTGGACACGATCAAACGTGTACCCGAAGTATGTACCATACACGCTGCGACTGCCAACCCGCTCCAAGTAATTGTGGCTGAAACCGAGCAAGGAAGAGGGATATTGGGCGTAGTTGATGGCATGAAGAGCAAGGGAGTGGAGACAGAAGCCGACATAAAGGCTCGAAGAGAGTTCTTGAGAAGAATCGGCTACAAGCTCTAAGTCTTGGCCTTCTTTTCTGTTTCTTGTGCATGTTAGAAAAGCTTATCTGCGATTTGGAAAAAAGACATGAACCCCATTTGCACTTCGATGAGAAAACCTGTTTTGCGAGTTTCACGCTGGGGGATATTTGAGGGCATCTCACGCCGCTGGTTCGCGTGGTTCATGGCTTTCCCATCGATCGAAATTCCTAAGCTTGAAATTTCTAACAGGACTTGTGGTTTCAATTCTATCGTGCGCTTTGTTGTGGCTTAATGCCAGACCTCTCTTGGCCGATGTCCTCGCTCAACTGCTGTCTGGCGCGCAAATAGAGGTAACTCAATCATTAAGTGCTGAAGGGCCAAAGCTTGTCCTTAAGCTTCTCGATGGCTCAAGTCTCGATGTAACATTGACATGGCAGAGATCTGGATTTGTTTCCGCTTTGATTTTCGCATTATTGTTTGTCTTTCTTATGCTTCCGATTGGAGGCGCGATGAGGTTAAAAATGCTCTGGTTGGAGCTTGGTTTTCTCATAGGATTGACTTGGAGTCTAATTCGGTTGCTTCTCGCTGTTTTCACTTCTTACTATTTTGGTGTGGGCGCTTTTGTTCTTGCGGAGTTTTTCACGGGTCCACTTACAGATTTCGTTTGGATGGTTTCGATTTGGTCACTGTGCTTGTCAACGTCTGTGCCTGTCAGGCATCGGGCGGCTTGGTGAAAAAGTGATTCTTGCCCTTTACGCTCTGTTTATGCTTCTGGTTTCGGTGATGCTGTTTTATCTTGTTAGACACTATGTTTTCTCGCTTGTGGCTTTGTACTATCGGAAAGGTCAACCTAATTACGCGTTGCATGGCTTAAGTTTCAAACCCATGGTTTCAGTCTTGATACCTGCTCGAAATGAGGAGACAGTCCTCGGCAGGCTTTTGTACAGAATTACAGAGCTCACTTACCCAAAGGACAAGCTTGAAGTGATTGTCATCAACGATGCCTCAAAGGACCAGACTGGAAATATCGCGGAGGATTTTGCCCGAATGCACAGCATCATCAAAGTCATTCACAGAGAACCGAGCTTCGCTGGAAAAGGCAAGCCCAGTTCGCTCAACGAGGGACTCAAACACTCCAAAGGTCAGATTCTGATCTGTTTTGACGCTGACTATTATCCTCCAATCGATATCGTTGAAAAGCTAGTCGGATATTTCGTGGATCCTGAAGTGGGGTTGGTTCAAGGCAGGGTGACAGTTCTGAATGAGTCTGCAAGCCTAGTTTCAAGGCTAGCAGCTATGGAACGCATTGGCGGCTATCGAGTAGATCAGTTGGCACGGGATAAACTTGGCTTAATCCCGCAATATGGAGGCACAGTGGGCGCGGTGAAGAGGGAGCTCATTGAAGCTTTGGGCGGTTGGGACACGAGCATCTTGGCTGATGACACTGACCTGACGTTTCAGGTCTGCAGAGCTGGGTTCAAGGTGCGCTATGCTAATGGTGCTGAGTGCTACGAGGAGGCTGTAAGCGATTGGAGATCTTTGTGGCGTCAGAGACACAGATGGGCGAAGGGTCACATGCAATGTTTCTTCAAGCATTTTCTACCTGTCTTGAGAAGTGAGAGTTTGAGCCTGAGGGAGAAGATTGATGGACTGCTGTTGTTGAATGTTTACTTTCTTCCGATTCTCGCAGGATTATCATGGCTTTTAGGAGCAGTTATTTTCTTTCAGTCGCCTACCAGTTGGTTCGAGTCTATGTGGGCACTTCTTCCTGTGTTCGCTTTCAGTGGAGTTGGCAACTTTGGTTTGTTCTTTGAGATTGGTGTGGGTTTGTATCTTGATAAGAGGGCGCGGTTGAGTTGGTTAATGCCTCTTCTGCTATTGTCCTTCGTGTTCAATGTGCTTATCTGCTCCAAAGCTTTCCTCGACGTGGTCATTTCGAAAATAGCTCGCAACAACGAACATAGCTGGAACAAAACACTTCACAATGGGGATGAACCGAAGTGCCTCTAGACTCGAATGCGTTGTTTGTCATGATCATAATCTCTGCTTTCGGCTTCATTGTTATGGTTTTCTTGCCTTCGATAATTGAGCTGAAGAAACCCCGAGATAAGGGACCTCGCAGAATCAGGAAATCATCGCTTCAGGAGTCAGTGGCGAGAACTCCTAAACTTGTCCCGGTTCAAAGAGCCGGTTCATGCACATCTAAGCTGGAATCCGGCGACTTGCAGGAAATACTGATGGCATCTGGAGTGAAATCCCGCAGAGTCAACAAGAACACTGTACGGATTCTTGAGGGTGTGGAATTTGAGCCCGGCGTTGAAATCACAGACAATATCGTGGTTAATGGTGCCCTCAAGGCAGGGGCTAGATGCGTTTTTCATGGTAGCGTTAAGGCTGCAGAGAAAGCGGTCATAGGTGATTGCGTAGTCATTAGGGGCAATCTCATTTCGTTGGGCGATATACACTTGGGAGATGACGTAGTTGTTGCTGGTTCAGTGCATTCTGAAGGCTCGGCGAAATTGGGTGAAAAGGTGTTTGTTGGACTGACGTTGGTGGCAGGCGGAGATGTTGAAGTCTACGAAAGCTCTGAGGTTAGTGGAAGCATACTGACACGTGGCACTATCAAAGTGCTTAGATGCCCGAGGGTGGATTTGCCTCAAGCCCTAGACGAAATTGGTTGAAGACGAAAATCCTTAAAAGAATGTGCTCAGACTGAATAGTCGAGGACTTGGCAGATGCCTACACACGGAAGTCTTTCAAAAGCCGGCAAAGTGAGGGGACAGACCCCTAAGATTGCTCCTGTGGAGAGAAGGAAGCCCACGCCTAGGATGCGTTCCAGACGCAACTATGAGAAAAGGCTACTTCTTCAGCGCAAGGCGGGGCAGAACTGGGTCTAGGCTTCTCTGACATCCTAGCTAGTTCTAGTCCGTGAAGCGTTAACAATAATTAGACTATAGGCTGATTGTAAGGTCTCGATAGGCTGTGAGCGATGGTGGTATGGGCGCCGACCTAGTCATCATTGATGCCAACGTTATCACCATGCATTCAGCTAAACCGCAGGCACAAGCCATCGCCGTTAAGGGCGGCAAGATTGTAGATGTCGGCGCAACCTCCGCCATGAAACGATGGATTGATGCACAAACCCGGATCATCAATCTAAAAGGAAAAACCGTTGTTCCGGGTCTCATCGACACGCATGCACACATGATTACGCTGGGTAGTCCTTTGCCTATGATAGATCTGAGAGGTGTTCACTCAATCAGAGAAATCAAGCGCAGATTAGCTGCAAAAGTGAAAGAAACGGGGAGAGGGAGATGGATTCAGGGCCGAGGATGGGATCAAGACCGCTTGAAGGAGAAGAGGTATCCAACTAAATGGGACTTGGACCGGGTTTCTCCCGAAAATCCAGTCATGCTTAAACGCGTCTGCGGACACATCGGCGTGGCGAACAGCAAAGCCTTGAAAATCGCCAAGATAGACGCAGATGAAACTGCTTCGCTCGGGAACCTTGTGAGCAGAGACCCAAAAACTGGTGAACCAACAGGTATTCTCCTTGAGGGAGCATCGGACGTTTTATGGGATTTGCCCGAACCCAGCGAAGAAGATCTGCGTGCTGCGTGCGGTCGAGCATGCGCAGAGGCTGTTAAAGTTGGCTTGACCAGTGTCACATGGTTAGTCTACAAACCCAATGAAGTCCACGCTTTAAAGAAACTGAGACGACAAGGGAAGCTGCCGCTCAGGATTAATGTCATGATTCCCATTGAATATTTTCGCAGCTTTAGGGACAAGGCACTAGACGATCAATTTCTGAGACAAAGATGCGTCAAGATCTTCACCGATGGCTCGCTGGGCGCTCGAACAGCCGCCTTGGAAAAACCATACGCGGATGAGCCCTCAACCAAAGGCGTTCTTTATTACAGCCAAGAAGAGCTGAGCAAACTCATCAGCGAAGTGGATAACGCGGGGTATCAAGCTGCCCTTCACGCCATAGGCGATTTGGCTTTAGGTCAAGCCCTCGAAGCCTTCAAGACTATGCTAAACCGAGAACGGATCGCCAAAATGCGGCATCGCATCGAACACGCATCGATATTGAATCCGAAGCTGATTAGGCAGATCAAGAAGCTTGGCTTGATTGTTTGTGTGCAGCCTCATTTTGTAGTCTCAGATTTCTGGGTTGAAGACCGCTTGGGACATGAAAGGGCTCGTTGGACGTATGCGTTGAAGTCAATGGTGGAAAGTGGAATTCTTATAGCCGCCAGCTCTGACGCCCCTGCTGAGCCTTTGAACCCCATCTTAGGCTTGTGGGCTGCTGTTGCAAGAGAGTCATTTCCAGAAGAGCGGCTTTCTGTCAGAGAAACGCTTGAAGCCTACACTATAAATGCAGCTTATTTCTCGTTTGAAGAGGATGTCAAAGGTTCAATTGCAGTGGGCAAATATGCTGACCTAACAGTTTTGTCACATGATCCGTTCAAGGTTGAACCAGAAAGAATCAGGGATATTCGAGTTGAGATGACTATCGTTGATGGAAAAGTTGTCTACTCAGCGCTTGATTAGATAACGACGCCCATTCGGTGCAGTTCGTCGAGCAATCCTGTTTTTGCCTGGTTGAGTCTCTGTCTTTGCTCGGCGTATTGGTCTCCGTCGATTTTGCCTGCGCGGAAGTCTTTGTCCAGCTGTTCCATCTGCGCGTCTATGTCTACTAGCCTCGATTTGAGCTGATCAACGTAGGAAATTGCCGCTGTGGGCTCTAAGACTTGGGCTGGTGTCAATGCCGCTTTGATTGTGCCGTCCTCAATTCGGAGGATTCTGTCGGCGTGCCGCGCTATGTTAGGGTCGTGCGTCACCATGATGATTGTTTTGCCTAGTTCTCGACTGATTTTCACCAAGTAGTCGACCACGATTTTAGCGTTGGTTGTGTCCAACTCGCCTGTGGGTTCGTCTGCGAGGATAACGGGGGCGTCGTTTGCCAATGCTGCCGCCATTGCTGCACGCTGCTGTTCTCCACCGCTCAGTTCGTCGGGTTTGTGGTCAGCTCGAGGAGTCAAGCCTACCACGCCAAGCAGTTCTTTGACTCGCTGTTTTCTTTTGCTTTTGTCTATGCCCAGCGCCATCATGGGCAGTTCTATGTTCTCAGCCGCGGTTAATGTTGGGATCAAGTTCAAGGTTTGGAAAATGTGACCCACGGTTTTTCGCCTGTAATCGATAAGCTGTGCAGGCGCAAGTGCTGTTACCTGCAGGTCGCCTACAATTACTGTGCCCGCGGTTGCAGTGTCCAAACCGCCCATGATGTTGAGCAGGGTGGTTTTTCCGCTTCCGCTAGGTCCTATGATTGCGACTACTTCGCCTTCTTTAACGGTCATGCTCAGGCCGCGTAGGGCTTGGACTTCCAACTTGCCCATGCGATACGCTTTGACTACGTCTTTTACGGTTATATCTGCGCCTTTCAAGCTTGTCGCACCACTCTATCTAATCTTGAAACGTATCTTCTTGACATTATTATGACTGGGATAATGCTGGATGCGAATACCAAACCGAAATAGGCGAATATGGTTAGTAAGGCGTCGATTGGAAAGACTAGGCGTTTTGAGACAAGAGCTGCCGTTGTGGCGGTGGATGAAGCAACGTTTCCATAGACTATTACAATTCCAGCTATGGTTCCAAGCAGAACTGCAAAGGTTACCACGGCTAAGTTCTCTGTTAACAGCATGATCGTCAATTGCTTGAATGACAGTCCGCGTACGCCCATCATGGAAGCTTCTCGCTGCCTCTCCTTCAAGCTGACGAGCGAAACTAGCGCTGTTCCAACTGAGGCTGCAACGATGGCAAATGCCACGCCTAATCGTTGCACGTTTAATGTGCCTGTGTACATGGGGTTGCTTTGCTGCAATTGTATCTGTTCAGAAACAGAATAGACCGTGGCCGTGGCAGGTACGAGTGTTCTAGTTTGCTCCGCCGCGGCAGTTCCATTGGTTCCACTTGTTAGTTTCATGAGTATTCTGCTTGAGGAAGTGTTTGAGACAATTAGGCGTGTTTCGTGGAACAATTCGTGGGAGGTGTAAGATAAAGGATTGTATATGCTGATTTGACCAAATATGGGTGAGTCTGGTCGCTTGACACCGAAGAATCCCACAATGGTTAGATCTCGGGAGGCAGTGTCCATGCCGAATCTGTCTCCATAGAAAGTCACTTTTATTCGGTCTCCCAAGTGCAGATCGTTGCGTTCCGCTGTGTCACGGTCCAAGATTATGGTGCGATTGTCTGATGCCAGCTTCTCAAAGGCCGTCGTTATGTCGTTGCCACTGAACCAGCCTTCCTCGTAGTAAGCTGTGTTGCGCCAGTCTGTTGTGTTGATCGCTGTCAGTTGAAGGCTTCCGAAGCTTGAAGATCCGTACAGTGAATATTCTGTGGTTGTGGAGGCGACTCCCGGTACGCTGTCACGAATTGTTTCTGCTAGGTCCGTTGTGGCTGAAATGTTGACTGGTGGCTGCAGATCCACTTTCATGTCGGAACCTATGGTGGCATAGATGACGCGCGTGTTGTAGTCTTGGTCGCTGGCTAGAGTTCCTGTTATTTGTATGCCGTAGCCTATTATCAAAGCTATTAGGAAGGCTACGGACGCGGCTCGTGCGGGATTCCTCTGCACGTTTCTTGTTGCCAAAACACCTAAGTCGCCCAAAAACTTGGCTGCTTTCGCCGTGATTTCCTGAAACTTCAACGAGCCTCGGATGAATATTTTTGTGAAACCCCAGAAGAACAGGACAGGACCAATGTATGTCAAGATTGCATCAATTATTGCCCACAATATTGCTAGTATAGTTAGCAGGAAGTTGGTTCCATACATGGCTAGTCTTGAGACTTCATTGAACAAGTTTATCCCTAAAGCCAGTATTATCAGCTTGTATGTGCCTAGGATGAATGCAATCCATGGCCATCGTTTTTTGTAGGGTTTGACTTCCTCTATAAGCATGTATTCGCGGAGGGCGTCTACAGTGGGCAGGTTTGAGGCTCTTCGAGCGGGTCTAAAAACAGCTAGAACAATCAAGACAACGCTGAAAAAAACAGTCATTATCATAGTGTCAACTCCTATTATGGGTGTGGCTGCGAATTCGCCGCCGACAGCTCTGACGAATACGGGAGTCAACGCGATACCGAGAAGTATTCCGATGGCTCCTGCAATGATGCCGATTAGTAGGGCTTCAACGAGGAACATTCGGAAGAGTTGGCTTCTGGAGAAGCCCTTGGTCAATAGCAACCCTATTTCGCGACGTCTAAGGTTGAAGGAAACATCTGAAACCGTTGTGCCCATGTACCAAGCTACGAAAAACACCGGCAATGACACCGCGATAAAAGCCAGTCGCATCATGGTCAACATCATCTGCGAAAAAGTCAAAACGCCCTGAAGTCCACCTGCAACAGGCAGACCAAACCCGCCCCTGCTGACCTGTTGCTCAATCTTGCGTCTCAGAGTCTCAAGCCTGTTCAAAGAGCCAGGTATGTCCCAGATGCTGATCACCGCGCCGCGATCAACATACATGAGAATGTCGGTTTCGAAAAAGAATTGAGAAATTTCGTGAAACAAGTCTACGAATCTAACCATGGTTTTTTCCCAGTCAACTATCAACAAATCCTCGATGTAGCTGGGAATGACAGCCGGATTTCCCGGACCCATCATGAAGAAGCTGAAATCGTAGGCAAAATATTGGCCTTGCACAAGCGCTGACGCTCTGTCGTCGAGCTCGGCGAAACCTGCAACTGTGAGGTTGAGAGTATAGCTGACTGCCTTTGGCTCTGGAGAATCAGGTTGGTAAAATGGCATTGTCATGTTGACTTGAATTGTGTCTCCTTGCTTCAGTGTTTTGGCTAAGCCTGAGTTGGCTAGGACGTAGGTTTCGTTTTCAGCAATTGAAGAGGGATGTTCTGCCCAGCCTTGGTAGACTTGTGAGTTTGGTTGTATGCCGACGAGTCGAGCTGTGTGGTAGTAGTCTTCGTTTGGCAGACGTATATTGGCGTATACCTTAGAGATTACCTCGGCTTGGATGACGCCCTCAGTTGCAGACACGTTCCCGAGTAGAGTTGTGGCGTTTCGGGATGATAGTGTTTGATAGCCGTTTATGTAGAAGTCCACTGGGACTTTTGCCAACGCTTGGTCTAATGCTTGTTTTGCTGCTGTGTCGGCTCCTACGTTGACTCCTGCGAAGAAGGTTGAAGCCAAGAGGACGCCTAGGAGAAGGGCTATGTATAGTTGCCAAGAGCGAACGAGCCGTTTGATCACGTAGGAGATTGGCATTCAATAAGCCTGCTTTAACATGATCCAGCAAATAGTTGTATGGCGCGGGTTTTTCTCTTAAATCTATGCTCTAGAACAGTATGTTGGAGAATCAAAATTCTTATCTCACAGCGTAGCCTCATTCATATTTTGGGTTGGTGAGCTGGCGGACGGCTGTCGCACTTTCAGTGTGAGGAAACTCCGCCCACCACGCAGACGTCGCAGCGCTCGCGTAGGGCGCAGGGTGAGAGCTCTGGCTACGGCGCAGAAACGATACGTCCCGCTTAGCGCTTGTACGATGATGCAACGCTGAGTTGCTGAGGAGTTGAGTGTGGAACGGTGAAACGGCTGTCCTGCGAGGTGAAAGGGCAAATAGACGCCTGGGAGCTGTCTGCGCGAGGCGCGGGTAGCCCGTTTAGCTGAATGCCGTCGTTGAACAAAAGGCGGGTTACGACCAGCACACCAATCCACTATGTTGTTTTAGGAGTAGGGTTAGTATGAGTCTGGAAAATTTTTTTCAGCGTGAAAGTTCCACTTTCCAGTTTGTGTCTGTGGCGCTGTTCAGGTTTCTGTATGGTGTTTCTGGGGCTGTTGACTGGTGTTTTATGGTGACGTTCTATGTTGCTATGCGTGACGTTTAATGTTGGTATGCGTGGTGTTTGCGTATGTTGTGCGGTTGCGGCAGTTGCTGTGAAAGACTGTGTACAAGAAGAAGGAGAGGGTTGCCTAAGCCCGTCTTCTACCCTTTGTTGCGAGTGTTATTCTTCTGAAAGCTGTATGGATGTCGTCGTCAGTGTGTTCTTGGTGACATCAACGTTTATGAATGGTTGTGGTGCGCCATGGTGGGCTGTGGCTGAGTTGAAGCTGTTGTTGACCTGCGTAGTGCTTTGTTACAACAACTTCTGGAATGATGGATCATGTTGAACGGAAGAGTGGTTTCTGTTTCATGTGTTATTAATTTCCGCTTAGAACAAGTAATAACACCGAGCCTGTACAAGTTTAGAAGTAGTAGTCTGCGCCGCGTGTACGATGACTACTACTTCTGTATTGAAGGGGTGGGTGAGCTATCTCTCAGAATGAGCCGTGTTTTCTAGAATAGGATGTTTAGGTAGTAAGCGACTGCTGCATAATATAAGATAACTTCCACGACTGTCCAGATTAGTCCGAATACCAGAAGCCCAAAAGCCATTCCTTCATCTCTATCTTTTACTGCAACGTAAGCCACGATGCCCCCAAGTATCCCAAAAAAGAACGGAACCAAATACCACAGGAGACTTGGTCCAAGAGTCTCTTCGATCTCTTGTCCCGACTGTCTCATTCCAGTGTCAGGCAGAAACGGAAACATGGGCGAAGTCTCTTCGCTTTCTTTCTCGTAGAGTCTACATGTCGTTGCGCCAGCATATCTTTCCCTTCTTGGACAGAGGGCGAGCTTGCCAAAAAATGCGCAGGTTCCACACGAAACTTCCTCTGCACTTGGTGGAATTTCCAGAGCCCAACGGTGCGTTCCCTCTGCTTCAATTATATGTTTTTGTTCTCAACCTGCATTAATAATTTAAGGAGAAACGTTCCACACGTTCATGATACTTCACAAGGAAGAGAATACAATGGCTACCCCGTTTGATAATGATCTGAAAAAGGCAGTAAACCTTCTAAGGGAATTGGTATGTATGTCGTTTGATAAACAGTGGAACATCCACTCAGCAATTGGTAGCAAGTACGGCGAGTTATTTGTCGCAAGCGAATTGCGGGAACATGAGCCAATAATAGGGAAGAAAAGAAATGAGTTGAAAGGTGTCTCGCGACCTACAAGTTCGGATATCGTCCTTTATGAAACTCAGAAGAAGGTGGAAGTAAAGTGGGGCATGTTACACCATAGAGACGGTGATTACTACTTTGATACAAGGGGTAAGATTCCATATTGGGGATGGGGTTTTGGTTCAAAGGGAAGTCAATTCAAAAATAGTAAGTTTGATTATTGCGTCCTATTAGCGGCAACCAAAAACGATGCTGAACCAAAGCATATTTTCGTTCTTACACTGCAAGAAATGAAAAAGGGGATGAAAGATAGAATCTCTGGAGAAGCAGGCAAGAAGAAGAAAAGTTACTTCATAGAAACGTCTGATGAAAACAACTTCTTTGATAGGCGGTTGAATACAAAGTTTGGAATACAACCACTGGAAATAGAAAAATCTCTTTTAAATAGGTCGTTACACAAAAGAAGATGGGAAGAGCTTAAACGTAATGGCCTATTGAAAGACTAATAAACAGAAACAGTTCGTAGCCACTTGGCTTAACGGGGGAAGTAAAACTCCTTTATGAATCATTATTAGTTTCTTTAGGTTCTGCTATTGTTCTGTCACATTTCTCACATTTTGAGGTATCTAAGGATTCATACATAGGAATCATCACAGAATAGTTCTGCTTAAGCACTTTTCAAAAATGATGAATATTTTTCAAATATTTTGAATGCTGTGGCAAATGCTTCTATTGCATCATCCTCTGTAACATCTGTTTTCCCTCGATGAAGAATATGATTTCTGATTTTTCTAACTTTTTCGTTCCATTGTGTACGTAATCGCTCAGAAAACTGCTTGCCAGTTGCTTCCTTAAACCATATATTGAGTTTATCATCCAGTGATGTTCTTCTTAGAATATCATCCACAAATCTGTTGCTTAGTTTATCTCTAAATTGGTGAACGAGGATGTTGTCGATGTATATTTCAAAAGCTGTTTCGCACTCTATTATCGCCATTCTGAAATCCCTGTTCACTTCATAATTTTTCGCATTTGAAAGAAGTTTTTGCCAAAAGGGAATCTGAATGTCTTTACTATTTCCATAAGCAAGCCAACTCATTTCTACCTTATCAGGAATAAGTTGGCTAACTTTCTTGGGTTTTGAGCTGATTATGTCGAAAGAATCTGGCATTAAACCTATAGGTTCAACATGCACTAGATATTTATAAGGTGTCAGAAAGACTTTATGGATTTCCGTAAAAGGTTCTTCGAAAACTACCCTTTCCAATTCACCAACGGTTATTTTTGCTGTACCATATTGTGAAAAGTTACTAACAAATTCCATTTTAGTGAAAACATTCGTAGAGCTTATCACCTGACTAACCCCTTCATCAAAACTAAATCTATGCCCACATATACATTTTAGAAGTTCACTTTTCGCCACCGCTTCAACCTCCTGATGAGTTAGAGATCTACCACGATGACATTTAGGGCATTCAACCATTATTGACTTATATACATTCAGACGTCTCATCTTTTCCTCTCCAATAATTCTTGGATACTTATTTCATTTAGGTGTAGCATTAGGTTCAACTTTCGTTGGCTAATAAACCTACTACAAAAAACAGCCTTTTATTTTGCTTCATTATGACAATTTGAAAGTCAGACACAGATTAGAAATCTCTTCCATTAAGAAAGAAGTCTTTGAATGGTGTTGTTCAAAACTGCAATCTCGTTATTTCTCGTGTTGAGGCTGTGACCGTGATTTTTCTCACGATTACTTGGTGTCTTCCAGATTTGAACGCTTTCTTCTGAACTTCTACGAAAGAGTCAACAGATTCCGTGAAATGAGTGTTCAAAAAGTCCAAGACTTCTCTTACGGGTTGACCTTTCTCATTCTGGGATTCGGTGGGCTTTTTTGCTCCAAGTGCATAGTAATAATATTTGAATTCGTCGATTTTTTCAACATCGTGCCGCCATGCTGCGATTTCGTCGAGGTTGAGACCTCCCCGGGTTGTGTCTGCGGTTTTTCTGTCAAAGAGCTTCAGGCTTCCCGCCTCCAGCCGTCATAGATTTACGGGTTCCACTACAAAAACATGTAAGGCGCATAAGAACACGAATCTAGCCGTAACGTATAAGAAGTTAAACTGTGAACCCGCAGTGTGAGAAGCGGCATGCTTGGTTGATTACTTGTTCGGCACGGGCGGCTGAGCATCTTTCTTAGGGGCTCGTTAGGCGGTGTGGTATAACGTCCAGTTTAAGAACATCTTCCACTGTCTCAGGTCTTCGAATGGTCTCGTATTCCCCATTATGAAGAAGGCACACCCCGCCTCTCAACTTGATGAACTGCCAAGACAACGATATGCTGTAGGCGCCTACATCGAGAACTGCTAATACGTCTCCTTCCTTGATCGGAGGCATCTCGACTCCGTACCTTATGACATCCTCATACACACACAAAGGTCCCGCGACACTGACTTTCTCAGATTCTCCCTTCCTCAACACTGCTGGCACAACCCTGTGTCGGTTGAGTTCCGCCTCAGGAATCAAGTTGAGCCCAGCATCAGTCACAACCCATTTTATGCCTGAGACCTGCTTTGTGGCAATTACCTTCGTTGCCAGTAATGTTGTCGGTCCGACTAATGCTCTTCCAGGTTCAAGAACAAGTGTGGGAGGGTCGGGCAGTTTTTCCGTTGACGCACGTAGCAATTTCGAGCATATTCTGGAAGCATATTCGGAAAACGACGGGGGCGACCAGCGACCTTTGTGCGAGTACGGCGCGACTTCTCTGAATGCAAATCCTCCTCCTAGATCAATGATTTCTGTCTGTAATCCGAATCTTCTATGGATGGATGACGCCAGATCTGTCAAGAGCCCTATCGCCCTCTCATACTTGTCAACCTGCGTGACCTCCGTTCCAATGTGCATCTGCAATCCTACATATCGTATCTCTTTTTCCTTGGCAATAATGCTGCAAGCATCAAGTATCTGCTCAGCTGTAATACCAAACTTATTCCTCGAAGGATCCCTTCCAGGATAAGAAAGCCTGAAACCCACATTTACCCTAAGACCAGTATTACGCACCAAGCTGATTATTCTCCGAAGCTCACTAACAGAATCAACGTTCAGAACCCGTATGCCCAGCTCCAAGGCTCTAAGAAGCTCATCATCCGATTTAGACGGACCATTGAAAACAATCTTCAGAGGATCCACGCCAATCATCTCTGCGATACGCAGCTCAAGCAAAGAAACTACCTCAGCCCATGCCCCTTCACTATTGAGAACGGAACACACACTGGGCAGATAGTTTGTCTTGTACGAGTATGCCACAGCCACGTTTGGATACCGCTTTTGAAACTCATCTCGGAATCGTCTAAATCTACCTCTCAACAAGTTTTCAGAAATGAGAAACAACGGAGTTCCTAAGCTTTCACACAGATCATGTACGTCAACGCCCTCAAATCGCAGGCGACCTCCAACTCGTCCGACAAAAGGATTCATCCACAGACCCCAATTGACCACAGCAATTCCTCCACTTATGCACGACTAACCTAATTAAGACCAAGCCTTTCCGGGGCGTCTTACTCCTTCACAAACAATCCAACGTTGACCTGCCCTACCCAAACGGGTAAAATGATTCTCTGTACCGAAGCTTTTCAAGCTCTTGGAGACAAGTCCTCGTTGAACCGACTAGAGAGAAACACATTAAGAGTCATGCAACTGGAGACTGTTACACGTCAACGCGAAGATTCATTTGAAGGCATAGAGCTTTCTATCATTACCTTGAAATACCTATTGTCCGTGTTGTTCAATCAGTGAGTTGAATGAGCAAGCTTATTCGTTCAATGCTTAGAGCGAGAGGCTTGTTTGGCGAGAAAGAAGCACAAGAAAAATGTGAAAAATGTCGAAAAAAACCAGCTGGACAAGACGGCTTGTGCGACTCTTGCAGGTTTGGCGCTCTTCTAGACCAACTCGTCGAGAGTCGGGATCGTGCATAGTCCCTATTTTTCCTGTGAGTTTCCAAGGCGCGATCTTGACCTAAGATTACCTTGTTTGGATAGACTTCGTCCCAACCTGGGCAACTCTTATCCTTTCATCGAAAGACATGCTCCTCGCTTAACAAGGGCATTATTATTACTGGCAAACTCGTTATGAAACAGCGATAGCAAAAGTGAAATACGGAACATCTAGATAATGATGCAATCATTTGAAGGCTGATCATAGATGAAGCACATAAAAATGAAACTTCTCTCTGAACTACTGAAAAATTCCAAGAGGAGTGACAGGGAAATATCCAAGGTTCTACGAGTCTCACAACCAACTATAACCAGAACACGACACCAACTTGAGAGCAAAGGGATCATTCGAGACTATACTATAATACCAGACTTTGAAAAACTCGGATACGAAATCATGGCGATCTGGGTTGGCAGATACAAATTTCATGGTGAACCCGAGTTGGTTGAGAAGTGGAGAGAATGGATGAAAAAACATCCTACCATCCTGTTTGCTTCAAGTACGTCTGGTTCTGGTGGGAGAAAGGCAGTGATGATTTCATTGCATAGGTCTTACTCAGACTACGCTAACTTCGTCAAAGAACTAGTGGGAGACTGGTCTTACATATTAGAGCACGAAACCTTGCTGGTTGACTTGAAAGGATACATGTCTAGACCCCTAACTTTGAGATACCTAGCAGAACAAGCAGCTGAACTGCTGGGCGAATCCTCATTGAACACGAAAACCTAGTATAGACATTTTGTTTCAGTTTTCTTTGTTCTCGTTTAATTTTTCAGATGAGCACTGAAACATTAACGCCCAGAAAAGAAGGAGGTTGAGAGGCGTAGCCAAAGGATGCAAGTGAAAGCTTTTCATTGCATCTGCTGCAGTCCACTGTTGGACTTGTTTGGTTTGCGAACCACTTTGTTCATGACGAAGTAGGCAATAATTGCGGCAAACGCTATTTCCATGGCGAACCCTAAGGGAAACTCTGGAACTCTCGGCGGCATCGGCCCGATGAACAACAGTTCCATGTCGTAAACGCCATCGTTCGGCGTAATAGCCTGCCCAGTGTCAGGACCCAAATAACTCACTTGATACTGATCCGAAGTTCCATTCAGCTTAACTATGTCAGCGTTTCCAACCCATGCACTGCTAAGCTTGCCGTCTCCATTCATATCTTGCCAATCAGATATGTTGTACATGTATTCAGGAGCCGGGGCGGTTTCTTCCCACCACGAAAAAACCGGGTTAAAGAGATTAATCGACTCTGCCGCATCGAGTTGAAGACCGGGATCTGCATGGACAGGGGTCAAGAAAACCATGAGCGACAATAAGACCGGAAGCAGCACTATCACTAAAGTCTTTGTTTTCATTCTTTCAAATCTCCCTCTCACTCTACTTATATTCTTAAAACCGTAGATTCTTATAAAATTTATCATCCAAACTCATCGCGAGTCGCCAATGATGACAGCTTCATTCAAATCGTAAAATGACCCTGCTCACAATGCTTTAGCTCATGAAAGTCATATTCACTGTTTCATGTATTCCAAAATTGCAATTTTTGTTATCTCACGTCTTGTGGCAGTAGCTGCAATTGCTTTAAAGATCACTTGGTGTCTTCCAGATTTGAATGCTTTCTTTTGAACCTCAACGAATGATTCAGGAGATTCCACGAAATGACTACTCAGGAATGACAGAACCTCTGCCACAGGTTGATTCGTCAAGTTCTTGGACTCTGTGGGGCGTTTTGCATCGCGCGCATAGTAGTAATACTTAAACTTTTCAACAGTTTCCACATTGTCCATCCATCGGGTGACCTCATCGATGTTGAAACCTCTCATCGTTGTGTCAGAAATCTTCCGCTCAAAGAGCCTCACGCTGCAGACCTCTAGCCCTCAAAGATTTAGCGGCTCCCCCAATAAAACATGCGTATCAGAAGGTTCAATCCTGAAGCCTATGTGTGGGAAGCGACGCGCGTTTGATTGATTACCTCATCGGCACAGGCGGCTGGGCACACTCTGATGTGCCTAGTCTTCGTCCCTTGGTTACTTATCAATTGAAGACATGCTGGAAAAAAAGGGGAGGTCATAGGGTGGACATTATGTATTCTGCTGATCTGGTCAGGAGGTCTGCTGCTTCAGCAGTCATGTGGATTCCTGACATTTTCTGAACACGCCTTATGAAATTCGCCAACACTGCCTTTGCTCTATCGACTTCTCCTCTGTCGATCATTCTTTGGGCAAGATCAAGTTTGGCAATAAGGCTGTTACTAGGGCCTTGGTCGATTTGGTCTTCCAATACGAGTTCTTCTATCTTTGTTCTTAATTCCTCGACGCTTCTTGGAATTCCGACAGGGAACCCTGCTCTCTCAAGGTATTCTTCGGCTTGTGGCAGATCGTACGGTCTTGCTGTTATGGATTGGTCATGGTAGGTTTGTGTTGGCGCGATAGGAGTGGCAGCGGGCTCTCCGAAACCGTTCAGCAGATTATCGATGATGACTTGCCTCTGGATGGCATGGTCAAAAGCAGTTCTGACATACCTAGCGGCTTCGGCCGCTCTTGAAGGATCTGACGTGCCCAGCGGTGTGTCCACGCCAAGACCAAAAATCGGATGCCGCATGTTGTAGCCAGCCTCCTGTCTTGCCAGACCCTCAACGTTGAAAACAGTTGCCCAAGACGGATCAACTTCGCCTGCTGCCACCTCGTTCTGCATCTGATAGTTGACGTCAAGCATGTCCACTTCGTTGTTTTCTAGGGCGTTCAAGGCCTCGGTTTTGTCGTAGATGAATTTTACGTAATAGTCGGTTACTGCGAATCGTCCTTCAGCTTCTAACGCAGTTTTGTTCCAATATTGGTCATATTTTTGCAGGTGAACAAGTTGAGCTGCTGGGTTATAGTCCACCCATTTGTATGGTCCAGTTCCGATGGGTCCTGTGTACGTTGTTCCATCTATTGTTATAGATCCTTGACCCGTATTGAAGGGGCTGTCTGCCCATTGTGAAACAGGGAGTTTTTCAAAGATGTGTTTGGGGATTATGTTGTTCGCTAGGGTTAAGAGGTATGGGTCGATGTATCCGAAGGGCTTCTCAACTGTGAACGCAGGCAGCCAAGCCTCAACTGTGCTCGAATCTACCGCGGTTATGTTACCTACTCTCGCACCTGTTCCCAAAGTTGTCGAGGTGCCATCTTGCCACGTGAATTTGACCCTGTCTCCGAAGACACTTCGGTAGGTTCCCACGTATTGAGAGCCAGTGTCAGCGTTCATGAGCGCCCACAATGAGAACACCACGTCGTCTGTGGTGAAATCGTGTCCGTCGTGCCATTTGACGCCGTTTCTTAGGTTGAAAGTCCAATGGAAGCCGTTATTGTCTGGCGCCCACGATATAAGTAGAGCTGGTGTGACTTGATTTGCGTTGCTTACTTGAGCTAGGCCGTTGAAAATGGGGCTGATTACTATTGTATCGTACCATGAGTTTGAGAGGGTCGGAATTAAAGATTCTATGTCCCCTAGGGAGGCGTAGACAACCGAGGTCTTGCCCATTAGATACTCTGGGTTGCACTGCACACCGAAGTATATCGAGTCATATCCTGAGAGTTCGGGCGTGACGAGCGCCGGATTGGTCGAATAGAAGATCTGAGAGGCTGGAACTTCATCGAAATACAAGGACTGCCACTGCTGTAGACTTTGGCTCTGCCCGGCAGCATCCAGCGAAGTGATGAACATGTCCAAGAGGTCGTTGCTTCGTGTGTTGTTCCATAGATAGTAGTTCTGTCCTTCAGGTGCGAAGAATCTTGGGTCTCCGCCGTAATATGCCTGCCTAGGCTCTGGAAACAGTCCAAGCGTCCATCCAACCAGCAGAATGTCGTAACCGCCCTCATCATATGACTTGCCGACTATGTCTGGAGGGGGCGTTAGCACGCGATCAAACACCTCTGACCATGAAAGAAACACGACGTTCGCATTTATTCCAAGCTGCTGCAGAGAATTCGCAAACATCTGCCCCCATTGACGTCGCAGCAGGTTCGCGGCTCCGGGAGCGATTATTGTGACCTTGAACAATGGTTGACTCTGTGCTTTTGCCATGTCTGTTGGAAACATTACTAGGGTCAACAACGCAATCAAAGAGAACGTTATCAGCATCTTTCTATAGTCAAGCATGAATATCTCCTCACTTTTCAAGCTGTCTGCTTTTCAATCTCAGCTAACATGTGCTGAGTATATCAGTATCTGATGCAGTTATGTTATAGGATTTGTGGAGAAATCTTCTATTCCGGAGTTTCCTTTGAGTTTGGTTGCTGTTCAGGCGCACAATGCTTTATTTTCACGCTCTCATTATGGAAATAGAGGCAAAGCGTCTTTGGCTGACTATGTAATCGGCGCTGGCGGCTGGGCGTATTTTCATGTGCCAGGGCTTCGTCCCTTGGTCGCGTATTCCCGATTGTTCAAGTTTGTCGAGGTTAATTCCACTTTCTACCAAATCCCCACTCTCAAGTCCGTGGAGTATTGGAGAAAACAAGTGCCATCAGACTTCGAGTTTGCAGTAAGATGCAACCGAGATGTGACTCACAAGTTCCAGTTTCAACCAACCGAAGGCGCCTTCAAGATTTTCAGTCAGATGATAAGCATTTGTGAAGCGTTGAAGGCAGAAATCCTGCACCTGCAGACTCCTTCATCTTTTCAGCCCAGCAAGGAAAACGCTAGCCTTTTAGACTCGTTCATGTCCTCTACCGATCGCAAAGATGTTAGAATCGCCATGGAAGTAAGAGGTAGCAATCAAGCTCTAAGCGCAGATTTCACGCAAGCCATGCAGAACCACAGTATGGTTCACAGCGTCGACCTATCCAATGATGAGGCGCCTGCCTACAAGAGCGACGTTCTTTATGCCCGCTTATTCGGAAAAGGGACGCACAATATTTACCAGCCCACAGATCAAGAGTTGAAGAACATCGACGACCGAGCCTCAAAAGGAACGCACAAGAAAGCCGTAGTCAGTTTTCATTTCGTGCGAATGTATCAGGACGCGCGCAGACTCAAGTTGTACAAGGAATCAGGCAAGTTTCCCATGATTACTCGTTCAACAGGGTTTGCATCACTGATGGAAGCATTGAAGGAAGACGCCCAGTTTCCAAGCGGCAAGCAGGAGCTTGTTGAGCATCAGGGCTGGAAGCTCTTTGACATGACATCTGACGAGCGAATCCGAGCGTCAGAAATGCTCTGCAAACTGCCTGAAAGAAGCTATGAAAGCGTTGACGAGGTCATCGAAGCCTTGCGCAGACTCGTCTAAACCTTGCCAGACAGGGGTCACTTGGTTATTTCTCTGCCAATAACTGTGCGCATTATTTCGTTTGTTCCGCCCGCTGAAATCGCTTCGAGCGAGTCGCGTAGATAACGCATGAGGTTGAACTCTGGCAAGGTTCCGTAGGCGCCGTGAATCTGGATGGCTTTTATGGCGTTTCGTCTGGCAACTTCGCTGGAGTAAGCCTTTGCCGATGCGATTTCTTTGGCGATGTCTCTGCCTGTCTTTCCCTGGTCGAGTAGCCATGCAGCTTGGTATGCTAGTAGTTTTGCTGCTTCGGTTTGCATGTGCATGTCGGCGAGCATGAATTTGATCGTTTGAATTTCAGCGATGGGTTTGCCGTACAGTTGCTTCTCTTTGGCGTATTGTAGGGTTGTTTCGTAGGCGGCTCTCGCAATTCCTAATGCTACGCCTGTGTTGCCTGTTCTGCCGATTTCGGCGACGGTTTTCAGGCTGGCTCTTAGTCCGTCGCCTTCGTTGCCTATCAGGTTCTCCTTAGGTATCCTGCAATTTTTGAACACTAGCTCGGATACGATCATGGAGCGCATGCCAGCGTGCATTTCACGCATGCCCGGTTCAAAGCCAGCCGTGCCTTTCTCAACGGCGAAGACGCTGAAGCCTTTGGCGCCTTCTCCTGTCTTAGCCATGAAAACACAGGTGTCGGCTATGCCACCGTTTGTTATGAAGCATTTGCTTCCGTTTACGATGTAGTGGTTGCCTTCGAGTTTTGCTTTTGTGCCAATTGCTGACGGGTCTGAGCCGCCTGAAGGCTCGGTGACTGCCATGCACATTATTTGTTCTCCACTTATGACGGGCGGAATGTACTTTTTCTTCTGTTCTTCTGTTCCAAAATGCAGTAGAACCCACAAGCCCAGAGGGGACGCTTGGAGGAATAGTCCGATTGAGGCGTAGGCTCGTGACAGCTCTTCTATGCTTATCATTCGGGCAAGGTGTCCCATGTTCGAGCCCCCGTATTCAGGTGGAAAAACTATGCCGATAACTCCTAGGTCAGCGATTTTCTTGATTATGTCTCTTGGAAACTCGCCTGATTCGTCAAGTTGCTGTGCTCTGGGCAGTAGTTCTCGTTTGGCGAAGTCTTGCATGGCTTTCCTTAGCATTTCGAGTTCGGGCGTGAAAGAGAAGTCCATGCGCGCCGTGTCCTTTTCATGTTGGGTTGAGGGTTTTGTAATCGGGAACGCTTAAAAGGGTTGTTTCAGCATGTTCTATTCTAACTTGATATTCCTGCTATGTGAATCCTTGGAAGTGATTGGAGAAGAAAAATGATGTCGACTGAGAAGTCAACCGTGGCGGTCATCGGCTTAGGTCCCGTTGGCTCTATACTGGCTGCGCATCTGGCAAATGGCAAAGTCAACGTTGTAGTGCAGGATGCTATGCCGCACATAAGACAGAAGGTGAAGCAAGACGGCATCACCGTAGGCGGAATAACACAGTTAACAGCCAAAATTGACAAAATCGCCGAGTCTATACCTCACCTCGCCGAGTTTGATCCTGAGATAGTTTTTATCGTGACCAAAGCGTGTTATTTGAAGGATGTTTTGCCAGAGATCAAACAGATCTGCTCGCCTAAATTGAAGGTTGTCAGCTTTCAAAACGGATTAGGCAACGAGCAGGTCATCGCGGAACAGCTTGGCACCGACACGGCTTATCGAGTGGTCATCAATTACGCTGGAAACTTGGTGCACCCCGGACACGTTATGATGAACTGGTTCCAGCCCCCCAATTATGTTGGCGCCCTTCACAACGGCAACTATACAACGGATGAAACCACCAAGAAAATCGCAGACATGCTCACCGCAGCCGGACTTAAAACTGAGGAAGCACCTAACATCAAGAAAGACGTGTGGGAGAAAGCCATCCTAAACGCTGCTCTCTGCTCCATATGCGCTGTCACCGGGCAAACCATGAAGGAGGCTATGGAATATCCGCACAGCCGCAAGCTCGCCCTTCAAGTGCTCGAGGAAGGCTTGAAAGCTGCCCGAGCCGATGCGTGTGACTTCGGCTCAGACGCATTAGCCAAGTTCACGGCGTATTTGGAGAAGGGCGGCGCTCACAAACCCTCGATGCTGATCGACGTGGAGAACAAGCGTCCAACTGAAGTGGACTTCATGAGTGGCGCCATAGCCCGTTACGGACAGAAGTACAATGTGCCTACACCGGTTAACTTGATGTTCACCGATTTGCTCAAGGCGATAGAGAATCAATATCTTAAACGCTGATTCATCATGGAAGCCCTGCAACCATTCCGTCGAATACTCTCAAACCGACATGAAGCAGCGAGGCAATGGAAGAGCCGAGGCGGCGGTGTCGTTGGTTGGACGTGCACGTACACGCCTGAAGAGGTCATCTACGCATCTGGCGCTTTGCCCGTAATGGTTTGTGGCAGTCTGGGCGAAACGAACTTAGCTGACGCTTACATGCCGAGTAACAGTTGCTCTTTTGCCCGTAGTTGCTTTAATGCAGCGCTACGTGGAGAATTCGATTATCTTGACGCTTTCGTTGAGTCCACGAGTTGTGATAACCGAGAGAAAACCTTTGACATGTGGGTTAACTACTCCAAGGTTCCCAACCTTTATCTGATTAACATGCCGCACACTAACACGGAAAGCGCGCATCAATTCTACTATCAACAAGTCGTGAAGTTCAAAGAATGGCTGGAGCAAGTCCTCAAGTCGCAGATTTCCGAAGACTCGTTGAAGGAGGCAGTTGCTGTCTACAATGAGAATCGAAATCTTCTGAGACAGATTTACGACCTTAAAATGAAAAAGCCCCCTCTGCTCTCAGGCACTGAATACTTGGAAATCGCTCTGTCCGGATTGGTGATGCCTAAGACGGAGCATAACCAGCTCATGAAAGCCTTGCTAAGCGAAGTCGAAAGCCGTGCCGACATGCCTCGTGAGGGCTTGCGGTTGATGGTTTCTGGCAGCGTTATGGATAATACGGAGTTGGTAAGGCTTATCGAGTCAGTTGGTGGCACAGTGGTGGCAGATGACTGGTGCACCGGTTCGCGATACTTCTGGAATGACGTCGAAATGGGCAACGGTGACCCTTTGAAAGCCATAGCCCGGCGGTATTTGGACAAAGTTCCATCTTCGTTCATGTACATGCGTGAGCAACGGTTCAAACATGTGGCAGAGTTGGCCAAACGGTTTGATGTTGACGGCGTCATAATGTTCCTCATCAAATACTGTGACACTCACATGTTTGATGCTCCGTACCTGCGCGATGAACTGAAAGCCATGGGCTTGCCCGTCTTGTATCTTGAATGGGAGCATTCCATGAGCGGTTTTGCCAGCCTAAAAACCCGCATCGAAGCGTTCGTTGAGATGGTAGGCGGAGTCCAATAATGAGCACAGTGGATAGAAGGCTGAAGGCGACAAGCGGATTCTACCGAAATTACGTGAAGAGATCTTACGAGGAAGCTCACCTCGCCAAAGCCAAAAAGCGCCCAGTCGCATGGATATCATCCACTTTTCCAGTTGAAACCCTACAAGCCATGGACGTCGTGCCTGTCTGGCCTGAAAACTACGCTTCCGTCTGCGCTGCCCGCCAGGTTTCAGTTGAACTGTGTGAGTTAGCTGAGCGTGAAGGCTTCTCAAGAGACTTATGCTCCTACTCCCGCTGTGTCTTAGGCTCAGTGTTCGGCTACGAGAAAGAATTGCCTGAAGGCGGCTTACCCAAACCCGACTTTCTAGTAGCCACCACATCTGCCTGCGACACTCATATGAAATGGTTTCAGGTGGCAAGTCGAATCTACAAGGCACCATTTTTTGTTTTAGACACGCCTTACAACATAGGCGGAAGAGACTCAGAACACATAGATAAGACGCACATCGAATACTACGAATCGCAACTGCATGAATTATTCGCCTTCTTAGAAAGGCAGACTGGCACAAGATTCGACAAATACAAACTTGGCGAAACCCTAGCGCTTTCCGACTGGACAAGCAAACTGTGGACAGAGATCCAGAACCTGAGAAAAAACATCCCATGCCCCATGGACGCGCGAGACGCTTTTTCAGCTGTTTTTTTTATGCTGTGTGTGCCGGGTTCGCAAGCCGCTGTGGATATTTACACACAGTTGCGGGATGAACTGCGTGAACGAGTAAAGGACGGCGTAGGCGTGGCTGAAAATGAACGGTATCGACTAGTCTGGGACAACCTGCCCCTCTGGTACAATCTGAAAATTTTTGAATACTTGAACAATTTGGGTGCGGTGGTTGTGGCTGAAGTCTTTTCGCACACGTGGACGGGCAGCCTGGATCCGGAGAAGCCGTATGAAAGCTTGGCTCGCAAGTACTTGCCCAACATGGCCAATTCAACGATAGAGCGCCGAGTTGACATTATTCTTGATTTGGTGAAAGAGTTTCACGTCAACGGCGTTATACTGCCAACTAACTGGGGTTGCCGCATGATGTCGATAGGTGAAACCATCGTCCGAGACACAATCTACAAGAAACTGGGCGTGCAAAGCCTCATCATCGACGTAGACTCGTCAGACTGGCGCATAGCAGGAGAAGCACAAGTAAAAGAAAGATTCGCAACTTTTCTAGAAACACTCAACAGATAAAAAGAAAAAAAGCACGTGAAAATCAAGAATGTCTAGGCAAATGGGTCAAAATTCTTAAATTTCCCTAGCTTTAACTTCGTTCTAGAAGGCACAAAAATGTTTCAGTATATTGAGGTTGCAAGAGTGGGGAGCTGGATTGGATGGATTTTCAATTTTGGTTTTGGAAGTGTTCTCTTCGGTGTGCCTCATCTTTGGCGTGCTGTTGCAGTCCTCTTTGCCTTCTCATTCGCAACAGCCAGCGTCTTCGTGTTGAACCAATACTTTGACCGCGAAGCGGATCGAGAGAACGAGGCAAAATCAAAACTACCTGTTGCCTCTGGACAAATAACACCGAGGAAGACACTAATGTTCTCCTTCTTACTGGTCACATCATGTTTAGTCTTGGTGTTTATGGCCAACGTGCAGGCTCTCCCGTTGTTTATCGTTTACTTAGGACTATGGACTGCTTATTCCACTCCCCCACTCAGACTGAAAAGCGTACCAGTTGCAGACTTCGTGATCTCAGGCATAGGCGCAGGCTTCCTGCCATTCTTAATGGGAGGAGAATTAACCGACAAGCTGGTCTCCAATATTCCATTAATCATGTTGGGCGCCATGCCGTTAATGCTGATCCAATGTGGTGGCCATATTATTCAAGCCGTTGGAGACTATGAAGCAGACCGCAAGACAGGAGTGCACACTTTTGTTGTAAGGTATGGAAGGAAGAACGGTGTCATTGTCGCTGGGCTTATGTTTCTGACGGCAGGTTTCTCGCCATTCGCTTATTCAGCTTTTGGTTTGCTTCCCTACAGGCATTTGTTCTTGTTTCTTATCCTCTTCCCCCTTTCTCTACCCATCATAATGCGTTTTGCAGATATGTTGAAAAACCCGTCGACCAAAAATGTCATCAACACACAGAAAACTGCAAGAAAATACGGAATCATCGGGGTAACAGTTCTATGGGCTTACGCACTACTTGCGGGAATAGCCGGTTTTTGAATGGGATTTGGTGCGTGGCTTTAAAAAAGGTATATACGAGTTTTATGCACCTAGTTGTTACCTATTAACTGAATGCGAAGTGAATTGTGTGTCCAAAACCAGTCAAGGCGTAATTGTGAGCTGTCGGAGGGGGCCGAAAACCCAGAAGCCCAAAGAATACATCCTTCGTTTTCCCGGCATGGAATCAGTTAGCGAGGCAGCGCGTCTCATTGGTCGAAAGGTCGCGTGGCCTGTTGGAAAACGTAAGGCTCGAGGAAAAATCGTGGCGTTGCATGGAAAGAACGGCCTCGTCAGGGCTCGTTTCAGGAAAGGCGTGCCGGGCCAAGCGTTGGGAAGCCCAGTGGAAATAATCGGTTGAATGGAATCTGTGTTGCTTTCAGTCTAAGTAACACTAGCGGTTTGAAGTAGAGTTCCTCTTGTAAGATAAAGAGAACCTCGGTAAGAAAAAGGTCATCAGCGAAGAAAGAGATAGAGCAGATGGCGTTGCCCGATACGGAACACTTAAAGTCTCAAAGTGCCCATTATCATCTCAAATGTGAAAGGAGGAAGACGTCCTATGAGTTATGAGCGAAGAAGCGGTTATGGTGGGGGCTTTAAGCCTTCCCCAGTTGAGATGGGAAAAGAATACGAAGTTGACATTACGGAGACGAGCCGCCAAGGGGAAGGCGTAGCCAGAATCCAAGGTTTCGTGGTATTTGTTGCCAACGCAAAGCCGAGAGACCACGTGAAAATACGGATTACGAGAATAGGTCGCAGAGCCGCAAACGCTGAGATAGTCAAATAAGACTCTATTTTTCCACATCGACCTGCCCAATTTTTATCCGCCCATAGAGCGGGATAGTCTTCCAAAGCATTTTCTAAATCAGTAATGGTTTCTAACCACTGCAAAAAGGAGCCTTCACCACTTTCTACATCAGATCCTCACTCAGCAGATATCTGCGTACACCTGAAAGCTCATATCTAGAGCACATTAAGAAATGGCGTTCTATTTACACTTTCTTTCACTATCGATTCTTTTCAAGAGTTGGTCAAGGATTTTCCCTTTCGTTCTCAACTCTTGTTCTGAAATCGTCTGTCCCATGGGACATAATTCATCAATTATGGCACCTTCATTTGCCAGATGCACCACCGGATAGAGACAGCATCCCAAGGGCCTCTTAATATAGACTCGGCAAATCTGCTCAGCGAGACTGTAGAAATAGCACCATCCGTCAACGTTTCTGAGGCGAATCCCATCATCGTCTATAACTGCAAATTCCTCTCTGCGATAACCGGTTTCCTCCAATCTCTTGATGTCCTTGTTTGAAAGCTCCATCTCTGTTCTTTCACAGCATTTTCCACAATTTGAACAGCGCACCAGAACCCTAGTCCTCAACTATAGCGAAAAGGTTTCGAGATTATAGTTGTTTTGGTGCGCGTTGTTGAGAGATTACATATACTGATTTTGACTTGGCATTGTTTGGATGGGACTTCGAGTAAGTTTCGCGCGCTTTGCTAAAGCCAAATAGTTTTTGCCGTGGGGCGCGAGGGGACAGAATTTCTACCCAACACACGAATACGTTAACTCATGCAAACATGCAGTTATTCGATGGTGGCTGCTAAAATTTAGGGAGCAATCTTCTTATGGGATTGATAAAAAAACTGTGGGTAAGAAAGGATCGAAGATTTAGCTAATAAGCTTAATATCTTCTTGGGGGTCTTCGTTTAGAATAGCATTCTCGGCAGTATACGGGTCTGCTCCCGTCAGGTTTGAAGGGAACATCACATTCTTTACCACAATCAGCGCATACGGCCTTGTGCGTTTCTCGGTTTTCTCTATACGACAATCCAGTTACACCTCCATGTATAATCAACGGAAAACTAGCATTCTCATGGAATTCTAATTCTCGCTTGTCAAGTCAGTTGACACATGACCTATTTAAACTTGTGTGTGTGCTTAAATTATTAATCCCAAACCCAAAGACACACATTTTTGGTCTCAATTCTTAACTAAATGACTGGTTATTCTTTTTATCTATCTTCCGATTTTCTCCTGATGTTTCTTTTTCTTTTTAATATTCTTTTTTCTCAACGCTTTCATACATTTCCCTCCTTTAACTAATATGCCGATGACTCTGTTAGTGTTTTAGATTTTTCCCTCTTTTGTCTAATGGTGTTCTCATGGAGAAATCTACGGACTTCTATACGTCTATTTCTTCAAGCGTTTCTCTTTACGTTTCCTTCTTTTCTCCTCTCTTTCCTTCTTGGTCATCGGTTTATCCTTGGCACTTCTCATACCCAAATCAATCACCATATCGAAATGGTCAGAATAGGGAATTAAATTTTTGTATCAAAATTTAATCCCCAAACCCAAACGCACTTTCTGTTTAATCTGTGTGTGGGGATAAAATTTCTATCAAAAAAACGTTTATCCTTGAATTCAAGCATGAGAAGTGAGATGAAACCGTAATGCTCTGTGAAAGTCAAGTGTGAATACTTCATAGGTTGCGCATTCCCATTTCAGACTCTAATATTACGAAGATAATCGATTACCAGAAGGCTTTCTACTCTGTCACATCAAATGAGATACCTAGAATGGACTCAGTTGGGGGTACAGAAATCATCCAAATGTCCCCAGTCAATTTACCTCGATTTCTTCATTGCCCAATAGAATGTTGTTCCCTTCGGAGATTTCAGCTTTGCCCCATTTTGTAAGTTCTAGCGTAGATACAGCTGCTTATGCTAAGCATTCGTATTCAACGAGGATCTTATCCCAGTAGGACTTCTAGTACTAACTTGTGCCGCAAAACCTCGGCAAGGTCTGCTCTCTCTATAGCATTTTCCAAAGCATCAAGTTCTCTTTGTATAGACTTTCTCATTTCCTCGGTGATTTTGATTTCTCTCATTCGTCTCTGATATAATTCGTCGGCCTCTCCTCTGAGTCTCCAATAACGCTCTACCAAGGATTCTTTCTTGGTTTGTTCCATTTCGCTTGACAAAATCTCAGTCTCTCCCCACTAGGTTTCGGTTCTGAACGACCGCATAAATGTGTACACATTAACTGTCTTTGATAATACTCAATTTTCCGTTTCTACAGACCCTTAGCTGTCGTTCGCCCCGAAACACGATAACATTTGCGTTTTCAACCTGAATGAGGTCACCCGCAGAAATCCCATCTATCTGTTTGTTCCATAAAGGTAATTGAATGGTTCCAGTTTCGTCAGTGACGAGGACGTTTGTCACATTAGCGTAGAAACCAAAACGGGTTGCGACCACCCTTGGCTGAGACATTTCGAGAACGCGTGCCTTTATGTTAATGCGTTTCATTCCAACCCTCAAGTCTTTAATCTGATAGTGGTCTGATTTAGCCACTTGGACTGAGTCTCTCATAAACGACGGCCTAAAGGTGAACTCTTTGAGCGGATTGGTTTTTGCAAGAATATGTACAGGTATGGGAAATTGCGCAACCACTTTTTGGGTGTTGGTTATGAGAAAGATTGCGTGATCGCGTGTCTTTTCTCGGCATTCTATCGATAGTTCTCCACACGTAGCTTCTACGTGTTGAAACGCGTCAAGAAAACTACTGAAAAATTTGCCTGAATCGATTTCGTTTTTCACTGAAATTCGAGCGAGATACTCGAGAAGTCGAATGTCATTGTAAGAGTGAAACCTACCTGGGGGTCGACCTCGCGTAGTCCATCTTTTGTTTCGCATTTTACTTGTTTCCTACGTTCGTATCAGGGTGATTTCTATCGTTGAAACCATACTTGATCTGCTTTCGCCTTCTCTTGGTGGCAATTCTTCGGTTCCTATGGTGATTTTGCCTATGCTTAGGTCTTTCATGAATCTGTGTCGGGTTATTTCGACAGCGTCGACGACAGTCGTTATTGCTTGTCCTCTCGCCTTCAAAGTGACTTCCTTTGTATTGGGCGTGCCGAAGCTTGTCATAATCGCTAATGCGTAGTTCATCGGAGGCTTTCTCCCCACGTATATGACGTTTGGTTCTCTGGACAAAATTTCACTTCCTCATGTAGGTAATGCCATGATATATGCGAACCTCGCTTTTAAACACCACTAACCTTCTCTAATAGCCAAAATGCATGAAGCATTGCTTAGCGGCACCATCTACTAGGATCGTGTCGGGCTGAACTGATCGTCAGAACTACTTGCTCTGATGGTCCATCGAAGCACATGTTGAACAGGAAAGAAACACCAAGGGGGTTCCATCGAATTGATTATAAGCGCCTCGTGTTCTATAGGTATGCCCTTGGAACGGAACAAGGAGCGGAAAGTAAATGACATATAAATTCGAAGAGGAAGAAACAGAAGAAACTGAAGAAACAGAAGAGGAAGAATTTGAAGAAGAATGGTGACATTCCCTCATAAATCCTCTTACCTTTTGTGTGTTAAGATCAGCCATTCATAAGGTCGATGTGTTGGCTCGATAGGGTGTGGCAGGGGAAGCGCAAGCAACAAAAAGACTCTTAACCTTCTCGGAGACGCTCAACAGATGAGAAAAAAAATATGTGCGTTCCACACTGAACATTTTTCAATGTATGGTGGTCGTTGATGTCCGAATTCGAGACACATGCTGAATCCCTGTGCAAAATGGCAAAGAAGCTTGGGGCCACGAATGTTGTTTCATTCAATGCTTGGCCAAATACAAGCATGCAATTCTAGTTCAAATTGAATCTCCAATACCAGTTGAAATGAGAGAGGAAATAAAGAAGGCAGACAACGTTGCCGCACTGTACAAGAGCGACATTTTTCTCAAAAGCTACAGAAAGTACCTCGATCCAGTTAAATTGAGGCTGCATCGAATAGTCTGCAAGATGGAAGCAAAGGCGTTCGAGCTTGGTCACCGTTTCGCGGTAGGGTTCATTGCAGGATCATGCAAGCTGTGCTCAGAATGTGTGACTGTAAGCTCGCGGGAACCATGTAGACATCCATTCCAAGCAAGGCCCTCGATGGAAGCTGTTGGAATTGAGGCGTTTCAGACAGCGGCAAACGCTGGGCTACCATTCAAGATCCCGCCGAAAAACAACACAGTATGGAATGGGCTGGTTCTGATCGATTAAAACTTCTGAGAGACACCAGTTTGAATGTTGAAACCACAACGAACAAATTAGACATGTGTGTATGTGCGTGTCTGGTGAGCCTCTGTGACCTGTTATCTTAGACATCTTGGTGAGGTTTTCAAGAAGGCTGGATTAGAAGTGACAAGCGAGAATAGACGTGAGATTGACAAGCTTGTACACAACATTGTTGGTGTGGAATACAAGAGTTGCCCAGCTACGTGGAGAGAAGTCAAGAAGAGATTGGCTGAAGATGAAGTCGCCTTTGTGTCTGCGCTGAAGAAAGCATTGGCGAAGCGTTGAAAGTGGGCACACAGAATAGCAGCTTATGGTTGGAAGTTGTAACTACTAGACTCAAGCCGAAGTTAATAGCATTTGAAGGGAATCAGAGACGACTCATTGGCGCGAACAACTATTAATCGCTATTTTACGCACTGTCACAGCACTGCAAATAGAAAGGGCGCCCAGCATATTCAAGCTGCTAAGATTTAGAGCCGCGAAGCACTACTTTACTGATTACTTCAAGGGTTTTGAAAAAGTTGAGGCTGTGCGTCAGATCTTCGGCGAACAGACGGAAGAGATACTTCAGAATCTTAAGGTCGAGTTCACATGGGCACCAGGGTACATGTGGATTAACACTGAAGACGGAAGTCTCATGGTCAGCGCTCGCTATTTGAACGGCGGTGACAAAACCGACATACACCTCGACTTAATTCATGAACTAGTTCACGTTAGACAGTTTAGGGAGGGAAAACAGCTCTTCGACGTCGAGTACGACTACGCCGACAGACCCACTGAAATCGAAGCCTACCAACACGCAGTGAGAGAAGCTAGAAGACTCGGGCTAAACGACCAACAGATATGTGAATACCTCAAAACAGAATGGATGACCCACCAAGACCTGAAAAAACTAGCTAACGCCTTGAGCGTCAGATGCGCATAGCCAATTCTCTTACTTTGTGTTTGATCTGCTCATAGACTTTCACGGCGTCATCATGCGACATAAAGTAAGGATCGCTAATATTCCACACAACAACTCGGTCTATACATTCGGAGCACATGCTTAACACCGCGTACCTGTGCCTTTGTTCCATAGCTACAATGACATCAAACCTGCTGAGGTGCTTGCTGCCCAAGTCTTCTGGAGCATTCTTAAGATGCTGTTCAGCGTCTTCCCTTGCCAAGAATGCTTTTACGTCTTCTGAAATTGGAATTGCAGTGTGTACGCCCGCCGACTCTACATCCCAATCCGGTCTCAACTTCTTCAATAACGCCTCTGCCAACGGACTGCGATGTGCATTCCCAGCGCAAACAAACAAGACCTTCATGCAGTTCGTCAGTCTCCAAAGTAGCCTTAGGCATCTGCCATCTCTATTTCCCGCTCCAGTTGTTTGAAGAAGGCCTTGACGATCTTGTTTCTTCCTCTAGCCAAGTTTCTAGCCTTTCTGGTGTAGAAGTAAGGTTTTTGGAGCCAAAGGGCGTGGAGTCCAACGTAAGACTCTCTGGACGGGTGCTTCCAAAACTCAGCTGTCTCCTCAATCGTTGTGTCGGTTAAACATGCTTTGATAAACAGTGTAGCCACACCCACAGCGCCCATCTTATCCAAAAAGTCAGCGTCATGCAGAACCCTCGCCTCAACAGAACGCGGCTCCTCACCATGAGTATGAACCCGAATTGCATGACAAACCGCATCCACCTTTACATCATCGAACTTAATCGATTTCAAGAACTTCTCAGCCATCTCAGCGCTGACTCCGCCATGATCCATTGCATTGTTCGCTTTCTCAACATGCTTGCCAACATCATGTAGCAAAGCAGCGACCTCCAAAACCTCAAGATCAGCCTCTTTCACAGATTTTGCCAACTGCTTACAAAGACACTGAACTCGCTTAACATGAGGCCAACCATGCAAGCCCAACTTAGCCATCTGCTCCCTCGCATACCGTTCAATAACATTGCGTTGCCTAGCGTTCATGCTCCCACCTCAGCGCCAGCTCACACAGGAAGTTTTTGAATCCAAATCATACTTAACAACTTCCACATTTCGCGACCCATAGCTTGATGATGTCACTAGGTTCAGTTTGACGACGACGCCCGCACACCCACAGCCTCAACGTGGTAGAAGAAGGCGCTAAGCGATAGTTGCCTTCTTCTTTTGAAATTACTCTTCCCGCAGCGCTATCAGCGTGGATCATGACGATAAGACTAGGACATAACCAACATTGACATCCATGCAGCTTCAATATGTAATCGGCTCAGCCCGGAACCACAGTCAGCTCTGAGGTAACAGCTTCTTCAACGCCGCTTCTAAAGCGGGAATGATCTCGTACAAGTCGCCCACGACAATGTAATCCGCCATTTCAAAAATCGGCGCCTGCTCATCCTTGTTAATAGCCACAATAACCTGTGAATCCCTAATCCCCGCCACATGCTGAATAACCCCAGAAATACCCGCGCCAATGTACAACACAGGTTTGATCTTAATCCCAGACAAGCCGATCCAATCGCCCTTAAACCACTTGCGATCCTCAGCCAACGGCCTAGTATAACCCACTTGCCCACCCAAAGCATAGCTCAAGCTTTCCAGTATTCTGAAATCCTCCTTCTTCTCAATACCACGACCACCAACGATGACCACTTTAGCTTCCTCAAGCTTGCCACCACCAGCCTCCAAAGGCTTCACCTCAACCGTCTCCGTTCGCGGCGCATCAAACTGCGAAACACTCACATCCACGATCTCACCCTTCTTGTCCGTCGGCGCATGCTTCTCGAAAGTTCGCGGAGGCACGCACGCGATCGCTGGCTTAGTCAGAAACACATGCGTAGCCGAGCCGTTACCACCATAAACCACTCGCTCGCTAACCAAACTACCCTGCTCATCCACACTCACGTTAGTGCAGTCTGGCACGCAACCCGTTTCAAGTCGAGTAGCCAACCTTGCAGCCAGCTCCTTGCCCTTACGTGTCGATCCGAACAGAATGATCTCAGGCTTCCGTTCCTTTACAGCCGTAGTCAGCGCACTCAGATACGTCTCAGAATTGAAAACCTTAAGCGCAGCGTGGTCGACCACAAACACCTTGTCAGCACCAGAATTCACGAGCTGAGTTGCCTGCGCTCTAACATCATGACCAATAAGTAACGCGCCTGCTTCAGTCTTCAACTTAGCCGCCAGCTCAGTGGCCTTCGTCAACATCTCCAACATCAAATTCATGTTTTCTGAATAAACCCAAACACCATGAAACTCGCTCATCACGCCTTCACCTGCTTAACCACACCATCTTGAATAAGCGCCTTAGCCAACTTCTCAGCAGTCTCAGCCGCAGTTTCACCTTTAATCACAGTTTTCTTGCGCTCCACTTTAGGCGCCAAAACAGACACAATCTTGATCGCCGAACCCGCCTGACCTACCTTCTCCGCTTGAACATTCAAGTCAGTGGCTTTCCACAGAACAACCTCCTTCCTGGACGCCTTCATAATCGCCATCAACGACGGAATGCGAGGCTCATTCAACTCCTTCGTCACCGCTAACAGAACAGGCGTCTTTGCCTTGATCGTTTCATAACTGTCCTCAAGGTTCCGTTCAACCGTTACAGTGTCGCCTTCCAACGTGAGCTTCTTCACATACATTACAACCGGGAGACCTAAGCGATCCGCCAAACGCGGACCAACCTGCGCAGAAAAACTATCAACCGAAGCCTCACCACACAAAACAAGATCAAACTGCCCAATCTTCTTCACCGCCTCAGCCAACACGTAACTAGTCGCCATCGTGTCGCCACCCTCAAACATCGGATCACTCACGACATAGGCTTTGTCAGCGCCCATAGCCAACGCCTCACGAACAGTGGTCTTGGCATCCTCAGGTCCAAGAGTCACAGTCACGACTTCGCCGCCCAACTTCTCCTTCAACCGAACAGCCTCCTCCAACGCATTCTTGTCGAAGTCGCTGATTTTCTTAGGCGCATCAACAGTTATCAAACGCCGCGTAGCCGTATCCACCTTAATCTGAGACACGTCTATCGCTTGTTTCACGCACACGATTATCCTGACCATGCTCGATTCCTCTGAACGTAGACTCTAAGCATTCAAACAACCGTTCATAAATCTTTCCCAAAACCTGAACCAGAAACCTATAAAACCAAACAACAAGCCATATGATGGATTGTCAACGCGCCTCAGGAAAAAACGAACATGGAATTTCTAAAGGGCATAGTCACGCCGTGGTACGAATCACTCAAAAACCCAGCAGAATCACAACAACAAACACTCTTAGACTTACTTAAACGATACGAGACAACGCAGTATGGAATCAGCAGAGGCGCAGACAAACTATCAAGCACGGAAGACTTCAGAAAACACTTCCCAACAATCGACTACAAAGGACTAAGTCCATATCTGGAAAGCGTTCGAAGCGCCGACTACCGCGTAATCTTGCCGGAACCACCCTTAACTTGGGTCATGACCAGAGGCTCAACTGGACGATCCAAAGTGCTGCCAGCCACCCAAACTCACCTCGAACTCATCCTGTCATGCGGAGCCAGAGCCTTCATCAACTACGCCATAAGAAAAAACGACACCGCAATCCTAACCGGCAAAATCTTGAATCTCAACTTCCCATCAGCTGTGGCAACCATCGACTCAGCGGGGCAAACAGTCTCCTACGGCTACAGCTCAGGAACCTACGCCCGACTAAACCCAATGCTCAACCAAGCCAGCCTCACCCCAAGACAGGAAGACATCGACGCGCTTGGACCCGGCATAACCAAACACGACTGGGAACGAAGATTTGAACTTGTATACCAAAAAGCTTCGCCCGAAAACATCGTAGCAACTATGGGCGTCACACCCGTAATTCTCTCATGGGCACGGTACATCAAACGTAAACACGGAAAAAAGCCACGCGAACTCTGGAACCTGCGCGCCCTATTCTGCACCAGCGTAAGAAAAATCCAGTTCCGCTACGCGCCAATGCTCCGAAAGTATTTCGGCGAAGTGCCAATTGTGGAAATCTACAGCGCCACCGAAGGCGTCTTCGCACAGCAACTCGACGACTTACCCTACATTTCACCCAACTATGACAAATACTACTTCGAAGTCGAAACCAGCAAGGGCACAAAAATGCTTCACGAACTGAAAAGAGGCGAATGGGGCAAACTCATAATCTCATCATGCATGTTTCCCCGATACGACATCGGCGACATGATCGAATCAATGGGCAAAAACTACTTCCGCATCTTCGGAAGACGAACCTTCCTAACTCTCCTCGAACATAGACTGTACAGACTGCTGTGGAGCTGGCTAATCTAGGTCGGCGGATTCCTTCTCGACGCCGTCATCGTTGCGTAAATCGCTACCAGAATGATAACGATGCCTATTATCACAAAGAAATAAGCCCAAATCACAGGTGTTATGGTCGTAGTCATGTTAATGTAGAACAACAAGCCTAAAACCACGAGAATCGCGCCACCAATAATTGGCACAATGGGTCCATAAGCCTGCTTCTCATGTTTTTCACCCTTCTCGCCCTTCTCAGACTTTTCACCTTTCTCCCCTTTCTCACGCTTCTCGTGCTTCTCCTGCTTTTCCTCACGCCTCGGCTGCGGAGCTGGAGCAGGCGCAGGAGCAGGTGCTGGAGCCGGTGGAGCCACTGCCTTCAGAGGCGACCCGCAGTTCGGACAGAAACTCATCGCTTCAGTGACTTTCGCGCCACATTTAGAGCAGTTTGCCAATATTCCATTCCTCACTGACACTCTATTTGAAAGAGACAGTATTTAAAACATGCACATGGGCATCGTTCCCGACGGAGTCCTGAGCGTTTTTCTCGATGATTCTAAAGAAAAACTTATATCTGAACGTTGTTTTCTACTGTTCGAAAGTTTAAGGAGGATTAATTAGACATTGTCATCAGAACTAGCTGGAACACCCGTTCTAATACTACGGGAAGGCGCATCACGCTCCAGAGGCAGAGAAGCCCAACACGCCAACATAATGGCAGCCAAAATCGTGGCTGAATCAGTAAAAAGCGCTCTAGGACCCAAAGGCATGGACAAAATGCTCGTCGACAGCTTCGGCGACGTCACAATAACCAGCGACGGAAGAACCATCCTAAGCGAGATGGACATTCAGCATCCCGCAGCCAAAATGATGGTAGAAGTGGCCAAAACACAAGACGATGAAGTAGGCGACGGCACAACCAGCGCCGTAATCATCGCAGGCGAACTATTGGGCAAGGCGGAAGATCTTATCGACAAAAACGTTCACCCAACCGTCATCATAGACGGCTACCGAAAAGCAGCAGAAAAAGCCCTCGAGGTTCTCGAAAAAACAGCAATACCCGTCAAATCCAGTGACCGCCAATGGTTGAAAAGAGTAGCTGTAACAGCAATGGCAAGCAAACTCGTAGCCGACCACAAAGAACAACTGGCAGACATCGCTTCACAAGCAGTCTTACACGTCGCTGAGAAAGCCGACAAGGACTACAAAGTCGACATCGACGACATAATGGTTGAGAAAAAACCCGGCGAATCCATGACTGAAACCAAACTCATCAATGGCATAGTTGTAGACAAGGAAGTAGTTCATCCAGGCATGCCCAAGCGCGTCGAAAAAGCCAAAATCGCGCTTTTGGACACGGCAATGGAGATTGAGAAAACCGAGTTCGACGCCAAAATCAACATTGAAAGCCCAGAGCAAATGGAAGCTTTTCTACAGCAAGAAGAGACCATGCTAAAGGATATGGTTGGAAAAGTGGCCAAAACAGGCGCAAACGTCATCGTTGCGCAGAAGGGCATCGACGACCTCGTTCAGCACTTCCTAGCTCGAAAGGGGATTCTGGCGGTGAGACGAGTCAAGAAGTCTGACATGGAGAAGCTGGCGAAAGCAACAGGTGGGAAAGTAATCACCAACTTAGATGACATGACTGAGAAAGACCTAGGTTACGCTGAGGTAGTTGAAGAGCGCAAGATCGGCGACGACAAAATGACATTCATTGAAGGCTGCAAGAATCCGAAGTCAGTGGCTATCCTCATAAGAGGCGGAACCGAAAGAATCGTAGCAGAAGCCGAACGATCCATACACGACGCCCTATGCGTAGCGCGAGACGTTGTCCGAGAGCCTAAAGTCGTTGCTGGAGGAGGCTCTCCAGAACTTGAAGTTGCCAAAGCGCTGAGAGATTATGCGCAGACATTGCCAGGAAGAGAGCAGCTTGCGGTCACATCTTATGCCGATGCAATGGAATCAATACCCTTGACGCTTTCAGAAAACGCTGGACTAGATCCGATTGACATTATATCGGAGCTGCGGGCTCGACATGAGAAAGGCGAAATCTGGGCTGGAGTCGACGTTTTGGAAGGCAAGGCGCGGAACATGGAGAAAGTCGGAGTCTTCGAACCCTTAGCAGTCAAGAAACAGATAATCAAATCTGCAACCGAAGCTGCCACAATGATACTGAAAATCGACGACATAATCGCATCTGGAAAGATGAAGACGCCGCCAATGCCACCAAAGGGACCTCCGGGCGGTATGGGCATGGGCGCTGAAGGTGCTGGAGAGTTCTAGCATCACAACCGACGACAAAGCAATCTGGGTTGGCCCGCCTAAGCTAACCCGCTTTGAGAGAGCTCGCATAGTCGGAGCTAGAGCCCTCCAGATCGCTATGGGCGCTCCCGTCTTGGTTGTGCCTTCTCAAGGTGCATCCAACCCCATTGATATCGCGATCAAAGAGCTTGAAACAGGCGTCCTTCCAATAACCCTTCGCCGAACCTTGCCCGATGGAACACACCAAGACATTCCGCTCAAGTGGTTGCTGCACTAAAGCCGCATAACGCACTTTCCCTTTTTCTGAGAAGAAATAACTTGCAACGCAAAGAAGAACTCAAGACTTGGCGTGCAGCCGCCATAATCGTCGTTCTCGCCGCAGCCTTCGTGTTCTTCATCCAATTTTTTGTCGGTCGATTTTTCAACGATGTTATCTTGGAAATCTGCATCTTCTATATTCCTGCATTCGCGTCGGTGATGCTCTACTTGTACTTGAGGCAGAAACCCGGGCTGTCAGGTTAGTGTTGCCAGAGTCTTCTTAGCCTCAGCCAAAGTTTTTTCTATTTTCTGCCAATGAGCGCCACGCCAGAATACTTGTCCACAGTTCTGACATTGCCAAAACTCATCGTAGTTTGAGGAAGTCGTAGCTGGAATCTTCACTGCGATGTTGGATTTGGAGACGACACACAACTCACCGTTGCATTTGGGGCAGCGAGAAACCTTTGCGTCAACTTCAAGTTTGAATCCGAATCTTCTTGCTAGGCTGGCCAAGCTTGCAGTCTGGTTTGGGCTTTCTATGAGAAATGCTTCGGCACCTTTCGTTATTGCCTGTCTGTAAAGCTCCAGATCGCGTGTTAGCAGAATTCGGCTTTCCTTCTTAGCCCTGGCCATTAGGTCTTTGTCATCTATAGAGCCGACGTATTCAACGTCATGCCCGAGCATGCGAAGCCAACGGGTCAACTTCCCCAACATACCATCTGTCACGAATTTCAGAAGGGGTCTCTCGTCATGCGGCTTTGCTTCAGTCATCTTAAACTACTCGTCTAATGACCTGTCCGCAACTTGGTCTCGCCACAATTTCACCCTTGTCCATGACAAGTTGCCCGTTGACAAAGGTTTTTACTGGTGCTCCTTTAACCTTCCAGCCATCGAAGGGCGAAAACTTGGCTTTTGAAAGGAAAGTTGATGCATCCACGTGATGTTCTTTCTTGAGATCAACGACAATGATGTCTGCAAATGACCCCTCGGCTAAGGTTCCTCGATCTTTGATGCGGTATATCTCAGCTGGGTTTCTGCACGTTAAGCGGACAAGCTGCTGTATAGTCAGTTGTCTCCTGTTTACTTGTGTGAGTAGTAGCGGAAGCATGGTTTCTAAGCCCGCGATGCCTGGTTTCACATCCCAAACCGATTCTGCCTCTTTTTCCTCTAACGAATGAGGCGCGTGATCCGAAGCGATAGTGTCTACTAAACCTTTGTGTAATTGCCGCCAGAGATAAGCCACGTCGCTGTTTCGCCTCAACGGTGGTATCTCAACAGCGAGCCTTCCATACTTTCGCAAATGCTTAGAAGTTAGCAGGAGGTGATGCGGCGTGACTTCACAGGTCGCGTTGTATCCGAGTTTTTTGGCGCCTATGACAGCTTTCATGGCAAGCAGCGAGCTGACGTGGCAAAAGTGCACGTGAGCGTCTGATTTCTTAGATAGCTCTATGACTCTTTTTGTTGCCTTTTCCTCTGCCTCGGTTGGGTGTGCTTGCAGAAAGGCTTCCACATCTTTTCGTCCTTGCTCTCTGAGTTTCTTTTGGGCTTGCTCAATTATCGTTTTGTCTTCTGCGTGAACCGCAACTAGGGTTTTAGCTCTGCGTGTTGTTTTGAATGCGTTGAGGAGTGTGTCGTCGTCATCGATGTTGACTCCGCCTATTTGCTGGAGCATGTATAGTTTGAATCCTACTGCTCCAGTTTCCACGATTTGGGGAATCTCTGACGGTTGTGTTGGAAACGCTGAGTTGAAAGCCACGTTTACGAGTATGCGAGTGTCGGCAAGTTGCATCCTCGCGGTCAAAGTCTCGGGGCTCATTGTTATTGGGCGGTTGTTTGGCATGTCTATGACTGTGGTGACGCCGCCGGCGGCTGCCGCGCTTGTTCCGGTCGTAAAATCTTCTCGGTATGCCATCTCTTGATCTCTGAGATGAACATGTGAATCGATGAGTCCCGGGAGTGCAACTTTTCCTTTCAGATCAATGCTTTTGGATGCTTTGGGCAGATTCGTTTTCTTGGCTATTTTGACTATTCGATCGTGGTCGATGGCTATGCCTGCTTCAACCAAGTCTCCGTTCATAGGGATTTTGGCGTTGTAGAGAACTGTGTCCACTGGCAACGCGGTCTGCTCCTAGGTTTGATGCTTTCCCTTTCACAAAGGTGAATGTGATTTTTCCACTTAAGTCTAGTGTCTAAGCTGACTGCGATGACAAGAAAAAAGAAAGGTGTGAGAAAGCCTACTTGTATGGTATGAATTCTTTTCCGAGTAGTTCTCTGCCTATGACTATGCGCTGAATATTCAAGGCTCCTTCTGCGCCGATGACGTAGGACATTACGCCGCGCCACGCCATGTCTAAGGGGCATTCCTGCGAGTAGCCGTAGGCTCCCATCCAAACCATTGCGTGTTCCGCAGCGTGCATTGCGAACGGTGGGATTTTCAGTTTGCATGCTGAGATGTATTTGACTACTTCGAGTGGTGACATTTTGCCTTTGTATCGTTCGTTGATCATCCATGCTGTGCGGTAGAGCAGTGCTCTGCTGGCTTCGAGTTCGGTCCAGTCGTCGGCTAACTCGAACTGTATGCCTTCGAATTTGCCTATGGGGCTTCCGAATGCTTTGCGTTGTTTGATGTAGTCCATGCCGATTTCCAGAACTCTCTGGGCGACGCCTACGCATACGGCGCCGATGAGTATTCGTGCGAGGTCGAATCCTTCCATTGTGGGGTAGAATCCTTCGTCCTCTTTGCTCAGTCGGTAGGTGTCTGGGATTTTGACGTTTTTCATGCTGAAGCCACCAGTTGAGATGCCCATTCTGCCTACGTCGTCGAAGCGTTTGGTGACCTCTACGCCGGGCGCGTTGATTGGTATGTAGAATCCTGTTAAGCCTTTGTGTGGTGCTCCTGGTGGTGCGGGTGAGGTTCGGGCGGTTATCCAGTAGCCGCCGCCGAGTTTTTGGACTTCTTCGGTGCCGCTGATGTACATTTTTTCGCCGTTGATTATCCAGTTGTCGCCGTCTTTTTTGGCTACGGATTTGAAGCCGGCTACGTCTGAGCCTCCGCCGGATTCTGTTGTGGCTATGCCTATGAATGCGTCTCCTTTGATGGCGGGTCTGATTACTGCGTTTCTAACGTCTTCTGAGGCGTATTTGTCGACTACGTAGCCCCAGCTTGATTGTACTAGCCAGAATACGGGTATGGCGCAGCTTATGTCTGCGTAGCCTAGTTCTTCGGCTGCGATGCAGGTTGTGATCCAGTCGGCGCCTGTGCCTCCGTGTTCCTCAGGCGCGGTCATTATGAGTAGGCCTAGGTCGGCCATTTCTTTGACTAGGCCTTGTGGCATTTGTCCGGTTTTGTCCATTTTTCTGACTGCTTCGAGGTTGAGGTGTTTCATGCTCCATTCGTGGACTGCTTTGCGGAAGAGTTGTTGTTCTTCGGTGTAGCTGAAATCTATCATGTTGTTTTCATTCCTTTTTTTTGTTTTGAGGGAAGCTGTTTTTGTTGATGTGTGCATATAAGATTTGTCGATTAGGGGCTGTGGCTGGGTTCTTGGGGTTAGTATAGGTGCAGAAAATTTTTTTTGTGGTGAAAGTTGGGCTTTTCTGTTTGTGTTTTGGGTTCTGTTGTTTGTTCTGATTGGTGTGTCTGGGGCTGTTGGCTGGTGTTTTAGCGTGGCTTTCAATGTTGGTTTGCGTGACGTTTAATGTTGGTTAGCGTGACGTTTGCGTATGTTGATAGGTTGCTCTGCGGGAAAACGAATTTCAGAAGAAGAAGGAGGTAAGCCCCTTATGCCTTCTTCTACCATGTTGCGGGTGCGTTTAGCTGCTGAAGGCTGTGTGGACATCGTCGTAAGACTGTTCCTAGTGACATCAACGCCCGGCATGTTGTGGCGGTTTCTTTTTCAGATGTTATTAACTTCGGCTTAGAATCAGTAATAATACCGAGGTGGCTGTGTTCAGAAGTAGTAGTCTGCGCCGCGTGTTTGTTGACTACTACTTCTTTGTCTGAGTTGTGGGGTGGTGAGTGCGTGTAAGGTTTATGTGCATCTTGGGATGTAGAGTGAGGAGCGTGTGAAACTGCGTTTCATGAGGGATTTGTCGTGGTTGTGGCTGGCAAAGTGTTCAAAGTTGCTGAGTCAGCGTCGTTGGCGGACATTGCGTCTAGGTTGAAGGGTTTCCGCGTGGAGGAGGATTTTGTGGAGAGCGATTACAAGTTCACTTTGGTGACTGAAGTGATGAATCTCGTAGCCAAGGAGGGCAATGTTGTGGGCGTTTATTCTCATGATTTTGTGCTTCATGTGTTTCATAGGGGTAAGGTTGTGCCGTTGCCCAAAACGGTTGAAGCCATGTTCAGTTTCAGTCAGTTCAAGAAGCAGATAATGTTAACCGTGGTTGAGAAGAAGCGGGTTGCCAACTTCATTGCTAATAAGCTTAGTGACATTGTTTTTGAGAAGGTGGGAGGTGTGGTTCAGGCTCGGATTTCGCCTGAGACGATTAAGGGTTTTCACACTAGGAATCCTGAGGATACGAAGATCACGTTCTTCGATAATGTGGATATTCCGAATGTGGAGAAGTTGTCGCTTTATGGCCCAGATTTGGTGGGCACGTCGTTGTTTGATGAGTACAGTAAACACGGCAACCTATGGTATATTGTGGCACGGGCTAGAGAATACGGCTACGTTGTAGGCATAACCAGAGACGCATCAGTCACAGTCTTCAACCTAACAGACAAAAACAAATACACAGAATACGTAACAAAAGAAATCTACCCATTGATATTGTAGCTTATTGAGTACTCGTTCTGCCCTTGAGATCTGATTGTTTCCTTGATCAGTCCACTTGATCGCACATTCGTCAGGTGTGTTTTTTCATCATGCTCTCATCATGAGCGTGCGGGAACGGTGAATGCGTGTGTATGCTTTTGTACCATTCAATTGTTCTTCTAAGCCCTTCTTTGAAGTCAGTTTTTGCCTCAAATCCGAATTCTTCTCTCGCTTTGCTTGTTTCAAGTGACCTGCGCGGTTGTCCGTCAGGTTTTGAGGTATCCCACGTAATCTTTCCAGTGTAGCCAGTAAGCTCAGCTATTAGACTTACAAGCTGTTTAATTGTGATTTCTTTGCCTGAACCCAGATTCACAGGATCGGGCTTGTTGTATTTCTCAGTTGCTAGAAGTATTCCCTCAGCTGCATCTTCCACGTATAGGAACTCTCTGGACGCCTTGCCCGTTCCCCAGACAACTATTTCCTCTTTTCCTTGCCCTATTGCGTCAACCATCTTCTTTATCAATGCTGGAATCACGTGGGAACGTTCAGGATCAAAACTGTCTTTGGGTCCATACAGGTTGACTGGCAAAAGATAGATAGCATTGAAGCCATATTGTTCTCTGTAAGCTTGAGCTTGAACTAGCAGAATCTTTTTGGCAATTCCGTAGGGGGCGTTTGTCTCTTCGGGATAGCCGCCCCACAAGTTTTCCTCTCGAAATGGAATTGGAGTGTACTTTGGATATGCGCACACAGTTCCGTTCGCCACAAACTTCTTCACTCCTGCTTGCCTAGCGGCCTCCATTAGTTGAATCCCAATCATTGCATTGTCGAAGAAGAGGGTGGCAGGGTATTTCTTGTTGAATCCGATGCCGCCTACCCGAGCTGCTAAATGAATGACAATATCCATACCGTCAACTGCTTTCATGCAGTTTTCCCATTTTCTCAAGTCCACGTGCTTGCTTCGGGGCACTCGAATCCGCTGTGGAGTCACGTTTCTCTCCCTTATCAACTTCTCCACTATGAACGATCCTAGGAACCCAGCTCCGCCTGTGACAAGTATGTTCTTGTTAGACCAAAATTCCAATCTAATCTACCTTCCACCATCTGTTTGAAAAGATTCTTTCGAGAACTCTGTCTCCTTCTCCATGAGGCTCCAAGCCAACCTTTCGCATGTCAGCGTCGACCATTATCTTCGTCAAGTTGTCAAACTTGATCTTTGGTTTCCAATCTAGCTTCTCTCGGGCCTTCTTAGGGTCGGCTAGCAACTCCTCAGTTTCTGTAGGCCTGAAATATCTTGGATCGATTTCCACGTGTTTTTCATAGTCAAGACCCGCGTATGCGAAGGCTTTTTCAGCGAACTCTCTCACAGAATGTGCCTCGCCTGTTCCTACCACGAAATCCTGAGGCTTATCAAGCTGAAGAATCTTCCACATTGTCTCAACATACTCTGGTGCGTATCCCCAATCGCGTTTCGCCTCTAAATTGCCCAAGTAGAGAATTTTCTGCCTCCGTGCCAGAATGTTTGCTATCGCTCTTGTTATCTTTCTGGTGACGAAAGTCTCGCCCCTTCTGGGTGACTCATGGTTAAACAGGACTCCATTGCATGCAAACAGTTTGTGACCTTCTCTATAATTCGCTGTCATCCAGTAAGCATACAGCTTAGCAATTGCATAGGGACTCCTCGGTTTGAAGGGCGTTTCTTCGTTCTGAGGGGGTGGAGAGTCGCCAAACATTTCGCTGCTTGATGCTTGGTATAGTTTGATGCTATTTCCGCTTCTTTTTATTGCCTCCAAGATCCTAGTAGTGCCCACAGCTGTGACATTTCCCGTGTATTCTGGTATATCAAAACTTACTCGAACATGACTCTGCGCCCCAAGATGGTAAACTTCGTCCGGCTTTGTGTTATAGATTATATTCGAGATTTGCTCTGAGTCGGAAAGGTCACCGTAATGGAGGAAAAGCCGTGCCTGCAAATCGTGGGGATCTGTATAGATGTGCTCTATCCTTGACGTATTGAAGGTACTAGCTCTTCTGATGATTCCATGCACTTCGTAACCCTTGGAAAGCAGAAGCTCGGCAAGATATGAACCATCTTGCCCGGTTATCCCTGTAATTAGGGCCTTTTTCAAAGCTTGTCGCCTATACTAGTCGTAAGGTTCCAGCCTTCTTTTGCTTTTCTACAAGGTCTGCAGCGCTTCCTTTACGATATTATATGCCCTTGGAGGTGCGCACGGCAGCATAGCAATAGGCGATTTGTGCCGTCATTATTGGGGAAGAACGTTACGTAATTCTTATTATCGCCGAAGGTTGATTCATGTGTCGTCATGGTGATCTGTGTCAACGAGGAGAGCATTCAAAAAACTTGAGGTAACAGCTAATTGTTGACCACGCTTAAGAGAAGAGTGGCTCCTCAGAGAAAGGTTTGCATAGGAGTTTGCGCATATAACGAGGAGAAAAACATAGGCCTCCTTCTCAAGAATTTGCTGGCACAACAGGATCTTCTACCAAACTGCGAAATCATCGTCGCTTGTTCAGGTTGCACCGATTCTACACCTCATATCGTTGGCAAGTTTCAAGAAGCAGACCAGCGTGTGAAAGTAATCACCCAGATAGAAAGAGGGGGAAAGGCCCAGGCTCTAAACCTCATCTTTGAGCGTGCTTCCGGGTCAGAGGCGCTGATCCTCACAAATGCAGATGCAATTCCTGATGCTGGCAGTATAAATAGACTGGTGAAAGCACTTTACACATCTAATGTTGGGGCTGTAACTGGAAGACCAATACCCTTTGGCAAATCGGTTGGACTTAGTGGAAAGATTGTGAAACTCATATGGGACCTGCATCACATGATTTCAACGTGCGAATCTGTCAAGATGTCGGGCGAACTCTGCGCTATACGATCATCCTTGGTGAACAGAATTCCGGCAAATCTTGCCACAGATGAACCTTACATTGAGATGCTCATTCGACGCCAAGGATACAAGATTGGCTACGTTCCGGATGCAGTCGTGTATATTCGATGCCCTGACAAATTCATTGAAATAATCAAGCACCGCAGGAGAATATGGGCGGGCCACTTGCATATCAAGAAAATGGAAGGCTTCACTGTTTCAACTTCAGATTTTCGTAAGATTCTGTCAACACTGGTTAAGAGTTTTAGGTTCAGCTTTAGGAATCTCCATGTGCTTGTGTTGTTCACTGGCATAGAGATTCTTTCTTACTTGCTCGCCCGTTACGATGTCAGCCGCGGGAAGATTCCTTTTGTTTGGGAAACCCTTAAGAGCACGAAAACTGTGTGTGCGGAAAGCGTGGAAAAAGTTTGAAGTCGAGGCTTTCTCTGTTTCCTGCAGTTGTCGGTTACCGTTCACATCATGGATTTGGTAAACCCCGCACGTTGCCCGTAAACGTTACGTTTAGCGTCACGAATCTCTGCAACAGCCACTGCAAAACGTGTCTTATCTGGAGGCTCTACCACGATCAGCCTCAGCTCAAGGAGAAAGAACTCAAAACCAGCGAGTTTGACAAAGTCTTCTCTTCTCTTGGAAATTCGGTTTTTTGGGCAACTTTAAGCGGCGGAGAACCCTATCTTAGGCCGGATCTTCCGCAAATATGTGAATCCCTCAGCGAACACTGTGAACCCAGCATAGTCAACATTCCAACCAACTCCTTGCTCCCTGAAGTGATCGAAGACAAGACCAAAAGGATACTCGAAAGATGCGACTTTCCTTCCCTAATCGTGAACCTGTCACTAGACGGGTTGAAAGAGGAACACGACAGAATTCGCGAAGTCCCAGGCAACTTCGACAAGTTTAGCGACACTTATGGTCGCCTAAGGCAGTTGAAATCAGAATTTCCCAACTTGCACGTCGGAATTCATAGTGTAGTGTCCAAGCATAGCATAAGCAGGCTTTTCGACGTCTATGAGTACGCAAGAAGCCTTGGCTGCGATTCTTACATAACGGAGGTTGCAGAGAATAGATCGGAACTCCTTAACAAGAGCGAGAACATTACGCCAAGCTCAGCGGAATATGCTGCATTTGTTCACGAGCTTAGTCAGAAAATGAAGCATGATCGAGGTTCCTTTAATGACTCGGTTTCGCGGACAACCAGAGCTTTCCGCCTTGCGTATTACGAACTCGCCGCGGAAGTGTTGAAAAAACGCCGACAAGTGGTCTCTTGCTACGCTGGTTACGCCTCGTGCCAAATCTCGGTTTTTGGGGACGTATGGCCGTGCTGTATCCTAGCGTATGATCACTCAATGGGAAATCTACGCGAAAATAACTACGACTTTCGCCAAGTCTGGTTCTCCCAAAGGGCACAAGACATTAGAAACTACATTAGAGGAAAAAACTGCGCGTGTCCTCTGGCGAATGCTCACTACACGAATATATTGTGCAATTTCACCTCTGCGCTAAAGGTCATCAAGAACATGATTCTTTACTGATTTCGGAAAGCGAGGCCACCGATTCCGCGCTATGTTCAGGAAACCTGTCTAACTTTGGCAAGGATTTTCGAAGGCGTTTCATAGCCAGAGATGAAATGCTTCAGTCGGCGGACAAGTGGTTCCGGATCTGCCTTCTTGAATTTCCTCTTCACAGATTCGATGCTTTCACCAATGAGCTCTAGGTTGTTGATGTCGCCTAAACCGCACTTCATCGCGAGCATCAGATGCTCTACTTCAGATGGTTCTATTTCCATTGTCTTACAAGCCACAAAATCAGTTGCAACAACATTGTCGCCAGCGATTATCAAGCCCATTTCTACTGGCGTGCCGAACAAGGGTCCTTGACCCTCCATAGCAGTCAGTGCGTCAATAACTATGAGGTCGGAAGGATATCGTTGGTTTATATCGACAATTGCTTGGGCTATTTGCGGATGCATCTTTGCTTTGGTTCTTTGAGGGTAGCATCCGAAGATGTTCTTGAGCCCGCAGGTTATCGTAGCGACTTCGCTTGTTTTCAGATTGCACAAGTTGATTAACTTGTCAAAATCCTTTCCTTTAACAAGCAGGTTCTTATGTAGATTGATGAGTTTGATTCCTTCTAGTTGATCATATCCTAAGGCAGTGTATTTTAGCTCGGGGTTCATTGAGGCATTCGGCGATTCGATTATCAAAATTTCAGATGTTAATGGCCTAACAAGATCCAGAATAGCCAAAGCAGCTTCCACGGAGGATGTTACGGGATATTTGTACTTGCTGTTGCATAAGTTAGGCTTGATCGCCACAGTTTCTCCCTTTTCTATGAAGCGTTCCATTCCGCCTAGCAAATCAACCGCTTGGACTATGGCTTCTCTTCTGTTTCCTTTCGCTTTGATCATCGCTACTTTATGCATTTCTAGATGCCTCCGAAAACGTAGGGGTGATGGGCCCATATTTTTCTTGGCAAAGGATTAGCTTGGTCAAACCAAAAGACTCTTTCAAGGATTTGCATAGTTGTTGATGGTTGATACGTGGTTTCCAAGTCTGCGGGCTGGAAAAAGTTCTTGAGGGATATGACCCAGTCGGGTTGAGGTGGCATGTCACAATATCCTGCTTCCAAAATCTTAACCCCTGCTTGCTTAAAAAGCTGTTTTAGGCCCTCAAGAGTCATCAAGCTCCTGTCGCCTCTGTCTGGGTGTGTGCACTCGGTCCTGTGAACGAAGTGATAAAGACCATGTAACGTTCGCCCAATGTTCAGTGAATTGGGAACAAAGGAGGCTACATACCTGTTTGAATTTCGGATCATCCGGTATATTATTTCGGGGCTTTGTTGAATGACACAAAAGTTCCAGACAAGGTCGAATTTTGATGGCATGTCACTGAACTTTCTATAGGATCTATGATGGCAGTCTAAAGCGATTCCGTCAACACCCCAGACATAATTTTGATAAGGCACCTCGCATGCAGATCTGAAACGATATTTCCGTTCCCACTTTCTCAGAACCGTGTACTGGCTCGCCATGCGCCATAACTCGCCTATTCCTCTGTACGGCTTCAACTGGGAAGCTGAAGACACCCTTCGCATGACTTCTGATTTCAAGGCAGTACTCAATACGCGAGCACGACCCTCATTATTGCGATTTGCTTTCGTCCTGTGGTGCTGAGTTAAGTGCTTCTAGCCTTTTGTCTTTCGCAGCGCTTTTGAGGGAGTTCATTAGCTTGGTTTCTCTCAGGAATGGAAGGAAAATGTCGATCAAGTGCAGAAAATGATTGTTGAACTCGAAGAATCCCATTCTAGTAGCTCTTCGTCCAGAGACCATGATTTTGGTCGAAGTAAGCCTTACTTTTTTCTCTTTTCCAAGCTGATTTAGGAAGTTGCCGTCTGAGTCGAACCTCTTCTTGAAGCCCTGCATTTCATCAAAGTCTTTTTTTCGCACGGCCATTAAGTTTGTGCTACCATGGAAATCTCTGGTTACTCTAGCCCAAACATGTAACAGTCCGTAATAAGTATCATACTCAATTCGTGCCCACGTGGGGGCGTCGTACATGATGCCAGAACCACAAATCGCGCTCAAAGCACGGTCTTGGGCGAACTGCTCGAGAATGTCAGACAAGGTGCCTTTCGGAAAAACTATATCGGCGCTTGTGAAGAGCAGTATCTGTCCTTTAGCTGTGCGTGCACCTATGTTTCTGGATTCGTATTCAGGAGTTTTGGGTTTAACTATCGTCTTGACGTTGTATTCTTTTGCGATCTTAAGGGTTCTGTCACTGCTGCCACCGTCGACTACTATTATTTCGAAGCTCTTGTACGTTTGTCTTTCCAGCGATTTGAAGAGATTGCCTATGAACCGTTCCTCATTCAACGTTGGAATTATGACCGAAATCAAGTAGCCGTCTTTGTTTTTCACTGTTGGTTCTCCATTTTCCACAGAGCAGTTCTTGATTCTACATTTCGCTTCTGCTTTTATAGTCATTGTCATTTTTCTTGCGAAACTCATAATCTTTTCGGGAATTTCCGGACAAAATCTGACAGTCTGTGCAATCGCCCCGAAAGTCCATAGATAATCAATGCTACAAGTGTGAAAAACGAAGCCACATAACTTGCTTTCTCGATTAAGCCAACCCTGTACTCAAAGACCAGCTCAGCTGGAAATTCTGTGCCATCCGGTACAGATACGTACATGAAATCTGGCCCAGCTCTGTATATGACCAAGTTGCGGGTTACACCATTCCTATCTGTCAATTGCGCAACCCAGTTCTGGAAGAATGATTCCTTGAAAAGCACTCCTGAACCGCGATTTACTGTGAGTTTGAGAAGCTCAGGGTTGGGGTTCGTGAAGTGTAGGTCTGCATTGTTTTCAATTCCCTTGAGTTGAACGATGCTAATATCGTCGAGATTTATGCGGCTCCATGTTTGGTTATATGCCCTAGTCTCTTCAATAACAAAGGAGACTTCATTAACATTGGTAAGTTTAGACTTGCCTGCAATGCCAAACGCGGTCAACGGAACTATGATCTTCCTCCAGCCCACCCAATTTAGTATTAGCGTTGTCTGAAAACTATTGCTCCAGTCCGGGGAAAGAATGGCGATCTTGAGCTGATTCGTTGAATTATCTCCGTGAACCCAGAGGGACAAAAACTTCATGTCTGTCCAATCCCAAGATTCACGCGGAGCATACCTGTATTCAATATACTCCCCGCCGGCCACCGAGGTGTTGAACCCGTATCCAAGTTCAAGCGTGCTGTGGCCTTCCCTAGTGATGTTGCCCGAAGTGCTCAGCGTTCCCCGCGTTTCTCTACCGCCTAGATATATTATCCAGCCCTCAACAGACTTTGAGCTTACGACTTGTCTCTGTACGGCTTTTTCTCCTGCGGCGGCAGCTAGCTCGATCAGTTTTGAGAAAAAGAAAGATTCCATCTGATTATCAGATAACGACGCGTGATGTGATACTCTCAGGCCATCATAGATCACTCGTCCCTTACTATACGACCCAAAAACAACCGTTGGATAGCCACTGTTCATGACTATTGTTGAAGCCCAAGGCTGAATGTCCTTGGACGCAACCCAATATTCACTTGGCGCCGCAAAATAACTGAAATCAACCCAATTGGAGACAGAAGTTGAAACGTATGTGAAATTCCAGTCTTGGCTGAAGATTTCTTTAGTTTGGTTTACTGGGTTTAAACCCTCTAGTACATACGTGTCAATGTTTCCTGTTTCGATAATGAGGCCGCCTCCACCTTCCACGTATTCTTTGAGCAATGTTCTAGCTTTGTCCGCTTCACGATAAGTGAAACTGGAAAGCACGACTACATCGAATCTCATTAAATCCTCCGAGGTATAATCATCAATGTAGACAGATCCTCTTACAGGAATCACGTAACGGCTGTCATATCCGGATGGAGAAAGCGAACGAAAAACTTCATCATACTGATCGTTCCCTGCAAGCACAAGCGCGGTAATTGCGCTACTCTCTGACAACACGGGAGTAGCTTCCTCGTATTCAAAGAAGTAAGCTGGGCCACTCCAATAACTCTCTGAAGGAATTTCGACAGACGATCTGACAGAGTAATATTCTGGTCTGTTGAGAAACTTCTCCGTCAATCCGTAGCGCTTGAAAAAATCGCCTCCACCCGAGGAATGCACCACCCTGCTTGCAAGAAACCACCTGACTCCATACCAATCAAGGAGGAAGTTTGTTTCGATCCAGTTGTTGGGATTCGTGAAAACTGCTTCTTGAAACCACCTGTTCCATTGTGGATATAGAACCGCCATCGACTGAACGCCTTCTGTCTGGGGCAAATCGTAGCGATAGTTGAACCACCGCATGACGTGAATCCAATCGGTTGAGAATCGGAAATTATCCTCGCTAGGGTTAATCTTGACTATTTGATCCGCTATGAACGCTGGATAATCCCATGAAGAAGCTCCAGGGTCAACCACAGTCTGCATTAACAAGGGATAGTAAGAAAGAGGGAGAATCAAAGCTAAAAACAGTATGATAAGGTGGAGTCGATGTCTTCCCAGCGATCTTATCTTTAGGAGTCTTGATTTAGATCGTTTTTCAAAGGTTTCTAAGATCGTGGATCCCTTCGCGATTTCGTTGAAAATTCCTCCGAAAACAATCCCACAATAGATTGAGATGTAAATAGACAGGAAGTATGTGCTATCATAAGTTGCAGCGAATCTTATGTTCGGAGGCAACACTGTAAATCCGTAGAAGAAGAGGAATACCATCAGCGCAATGAGTACTCTCGAAAAACGCTTGGTGAGAAAGTCGTACTCAATTCTCATGTGTCTGCGTAACAAGGCTGCAATAAAGAGCAATAGGAGGGGAACAGTAGCTCCTGCCCCTAGATAAATTAGCGGCTGAGGAATCGAATAGTGCCCTCCGCCCACGGAGAATGAGAAAAACCTATTGAAAGAAAAGGCAAAGAAGGGTAAATAAAAGAAAGCTGAAAGCATCAGGACAGGAATGAAGATTTTCAGCATTAACGCAATTCCCCCCTTGATCGTGTGGGAACAATAAATAATAACAAGCACCGCAGTCAACACGGAAAACAGTCCAATGAGAAGATTTGAAGTGATTGTCGCTGCCAGAAGTAAAACCGTGATTATGAAAAACTTTTTTTCGCTTGGGTTCTTCATTAAACAGAACAGAGAAAGCAACGAGAACATCCAAAACATGGTAGCAAATAGTCTAGTGTAGATTCCTCCTGCGAGCAGCGGGCTAATGAATCCTCCAGAAGTCGTCAACAAGATTGGGCTCAAGAACGCCGAATAACGATTTGACGTGATCTTGTGAACTAGTACGTACAAAGCGATTGCGGTCAGGCTGTAGGACAGTGCAGTGAAGAGGAAAAGTGTCGAAGTTACCGGGAGAGTTGTTGCTTCTGTAAAGATACCCCAGAAAAAGTAGACGAGCGGGTGATAACTCAGAAATATTGGCACCCCTGAATACCAGTATGGGTACCAGTTGATCTGCGGCCAGTTCTTGGAAACGAAAAGCGTTAAAGCAGCATGTGTTTGAGCGTCGTCTCCTTTGGGAAAGTTGCTATAATAACCAAAAAAACCCCCAAAGATGTTCAAGGGCAAACTAAACAAGACAATGTAAGTCACTATGAGGAGGATGTCGAACAGGAATTTACGAGGAATTTTCATTGGAACGCCCACTACAGAACAAGGCTCATTATTCTACACGTTCTTGCCAGATGGCTCTACTATGATATAACCATTCTGCGAAATCACATTCTAAAGAAGGTTGCGTGAAAGTCAGGTTGTCGCTTGTTCTTGAATCGGCGAAAGCGGTGTCTCACCTCATCAGCGATGCTAATCTGCCCAGTACACTTTTTGTGATGTAGGTCAAGAATCCTTGGATTTCATTGGTGGTCAATTTGGATTTACCTTTCTTTCGGTCAACAAAGGTTATCGGGATTTCCTTAACCATGAACCTATTCATCTTAGCTTGTCTAAGGGTCTCTATCTGAATCTCGTAAGTCTGACTGTGCAGATTGTGCATGACGTCCTTCACATAGTTCAATGAATAGCATCTGAAACCACTCGTGCAATCATACATTCGCGCACCTATAGTTACTGTAGCAATTAGGTTAGCGAGTCTACTGATTATTCTTCGGGTTGAACGCGATCCAACTACCTTTCCCCCGTCGACATACCTGCTGCCAATGACAAGGTCGTAGCCTCTCTTAGCTGCAGCGACGAGCCTAGGAATATCCCGCGGGTTATGAGAGTAGTCAGCGTCCATGGCAATAATGTGGCTAGGCGGCTCGTTCTGGCTCAGAATATGATGGAACCCAGCTGTTATAGCTGTTCCGAGACCTAGTTTTTCAGGTCTGGAAATCAGACTAATATTCCCGAACTCTTCCTGAAGCTTCCTAGCTATGTTCGCAGTTCCATCGTTGCTCGAATCGTCAATAACGAGAAGTGTCAAATCGAGCTTCAAACCTTCAATTTCTCGAACAAGGGTTTCTATGTTTTCTGCTTCGTTGTATGTTGGGAGCATGATGGCGACTGACATTCTACTTTGTGCCCTCCTCTTTGAGTTTAAGTAGGGCTCGGTGTATGGCGTGGCTGCGGTTGGCAAAAACTCCCTTCTTTATCATTCCATCAATCCATACCAGAAACTCTCGGTCAATGGCAATCGATATCCTAGCTTTCTTCCTCCGCTCATCAGGCCTAACCAAGCTCCATTCATACTCCGTAAGCACAATTCACAATTTTTCCTAACATTTTTTAGATTTAACTGTGCTGATAGTTTATAACTGTTGCGCAAATCAAACTGAAAAAAGAACCCGCAGTCCTCTATGAAATTGAATAGAGACGACTGTTTCCTGATTCTCTTGCTCATTCCTACATCGCCAAAGAGCATTGCGCTACAACCATATTTTATACTACTGATTAGAACAGCTTGATCAACAAAGTAGAACAGCATCCCAGCTAAGCCATTACGTTTTTATCCCTCGCACCAATGAAATGAGCCAAAGGAATTCGCCTCCTTGTCATCGAAAAAACAAAGGAAAAAACTGGGCGCAGAACGCCTACAACGCATAATCGACCAGTGCAAGTCTGTTGAGGAGCGAGGATTAGACCCCTTCATGGTCAACGTCGACGACTTGATCGCTGTTGTGCATGATTTTTTTCCAGAATGGGAATCAATGGACGAGTACAGCTTGGACTCGGAAGCCGTCAACCGCATGGCGTCTGTTATCAAGCTGCAAAGCGACTGGGTCAAGCACAGGTCAACTTCTCTGTACACAGACCCTTTCCTAATCGAGGAGAAACTGCGCAAACTAAGCCGAGAACGATTAGCCAGCCTCTTCCTCAACGCGTGGCACCCCATAGTCGAATTAGAGCAGATTTCACCCCACAGCCTACATGAAGCCATCAAATACTGGCAAGGATTGCTTCCACTAGACCAGCGATGGACAAAAACCGAGGCTTCCAAAACCGAGCTCGGCTCAGCCACGCGCAGCGACCTCATCGCCCAAAGAATAATCACTGAACAAGCATTCACCGAGGAACTGGAAACACTGTGGCATGAACTAAAGCAGAAAGCCGGCGGGAACGAGAAAATCGAGTACTGGAGCTTCGTGGGCGCAGACAGCTACGAAGAAACATCCCAACGAGCCTACATGACCAGTTTCCTAGTCACATACGGCTACGCCACATTCGAAGTGCACAAGCTAGAGGAAGAAATCTACATCATACCATTCAGCACACCACGCTCATTAGTAGGAAAAAAACAGGTAATCTCAATCCCAGTTTCAGTAAGCCACGAGGAGTGGAAACGTTGGAAAAACAACAAACACGCATGACCAAAAAGGGATCATACCAACGCAAGCTGAAACGAGCCACGCACCTGCTCTTCTACAAACGACATAGACGACCCGGCGTCAAAGGCTGGGAACTCCGAAAACGATTGGGCTCAGACTACCCCAAAGTGCTTGGGCTCTTTGACGCCTACCTCGAAAAACTGGACCTGCAAGTCAAAACAGTCTTCGAAGGCGAGAAACCCGCTGACAAGCCAACCTTGGAACAACTGGATCGGGCTCGCTTCTTCATAACGTTACGAGGCGGCTTAACCCCCAAAGAGACGAAATTGAGCGGTTGGCGAATAGACGACGTAGCCGGCTTAGCCATAGCCATAGCCTACATAATCTCAAAGAAAGGTCAGGCGCCACGAGACGAAGTGGAAGACCTACTACGTGACAAGTTGCCGGGCTGGCGCGTTGACATCAACCTAGACCGCAGCATCCGAGCAGGCTATTTGACGCAAGACGAAAACAGACAGCTATACTTAGACTGGAGAACCCGCGCCGAAATAGACGAAAAAGCCCTAGTCGACCTACTCTTAGCCGTTGAACCCGAAAAGAAACAGCAACAAGCCTAAAGCACACTTTCTAGCGGATTTTTCTGTAAAGCAGAATAATGGCTAAAGCCACAGCCAAAGCGCCTAGAACTGGAAAAGGGCTGTACAGCAGTTGGTCTTCAAGATACGGTGGCACATCATAAAACACAGTGTCTCCTGAACCTCGAACTCGGGAAGCTGACGCAGGCAACACTAGGTAGAAAACGATGTCCCCTGCACCTGTTCCTCTATTCTCAAAGTAAAACGTGGTCGCATTAAGTTTCTGCCACTCTGCCACAGGTTTGGCTGCGTGTTGCGCAAAGTCAACGGAGAAACTGCCCGTTAGATTAACCTTGAATTTTCTCCAATCCGTTTTGACTTCATACATGCGCTTCAGCTCCGTCTTGTTGACGGTGAAGGTTGCAAGGGCTGAACCGCCTAGGAAGAAGGAGTTGCGAATAGTCCGATTGGCATTCTCAAACGTTAATGGCGTGGCAGGGAGACCCCATCGCACAGACTGGTTTCCCTTCTCCAGATTGCTGGCAATTATCTTTGGAATTGTGTCAACTGCAAACTGCGTCTTCGCCTGCTCATACACCGCCTCATCAAGATTCCTGAATTCGAAGGTCACTGACAGACTGTCGTCAGCTCTGATGTTTGTTGTTGTTTCTGCGTAAGCCGAAATGACAGTGGACGCGATCAGGATGGCGATGAAAACGGTGAGCAAATGCTTCTTCATCTGACGTTCTCCATGCTTTCCCGATGTCTTGTTTCAACGCATTGGATGTTGAAGGCTTTAAATGTTATTGTCGAGCCAAGCTGGACATCTTGCTCTATGAGTTTGGTAACGTTTTCAGCTTATACGCTGGGTGAGAAGATCACAGTCGTGACAAAAGCTATTTGTCTTTGGCGCTGCCGCAACGTTGCTGAAGTGGACTTGGATCAACTTGCTAAACGGAAGAGTTAGTTGGATAAGACCACAGTTTCTTAATCGAGTCAAAGTTTTCCAGAAATCTCTGCCCCTTCTCAGTGGTTTTGTAAACTCTCTTCAACACTCTTTTGTGCCTGATAGACGTGTTTTCCAAGAATCCTCTTTCGATCAGCATTGGAAGGTACTCGTTTAGTTGAGCGTAGCTTAGCTTTGCCTTGTACATGATGTGGGTCTTGATCCTGCCTTCTACAGCTGTTTTCAGAATTTCAACAACAATGTCGTGGCGATCTCGTCTCTTGATATCGCCGTTATTGCTAGTACTCATTTACTAGACACTCTTGAGAAACAATCTTAGATAAGATAATAAACGTTAACATCATGGAAACGGGCTATGGAGATGGTTTGAAGAAAACGCTTAAATCCGCGTTGAATCATTAATTCATGCCATGCCTCAAGATAGGATTATGCAGCTTTTGCAGGAATTAGTTAAGAATTCTAAGAGAAGCGACAGAGACCTGGCTAAGATATTGGGTGTTTCGCAGCCTACACTGACTCGAATGAGAAAACGTTTGGAACGAGACAGTTACATACTTGACTACACGGCTATTCCAAACATGACTAAGCTGGGCTTCGAGATAACAGCGTTCACGTTCTTTGACATCGACCAGTATGACCCTAAGACAGGCGGGTTAGATGTGGCTCTTGGTGAACGTGCCAACAAGTGGGTGGGTCACAACAGCAAGATTCTTTTCGCCGCTGGCGGCGAAGGTTTGCATGGAAAAAACTGCATGATGGTTTCGGTGCACAGAGACTTTACGGATTACACGGATTTTGTTTCCGATTTGCGTGTTCAGTGGGCGCACAAGATTAGGGAGATGGAAAGCTTTTTGGTGTCTTTGAAGGCGAAGATGCCCAAGCCGTTTTCATTCAGGAATATCGAAATAGCTCCTTGAGACCGTGTAAACTCTGCGAAGTTCTTTGACTGGTTCCGGATGAGCGTCTACTCTAAGGTCTATTATTGGACGGCTCGTGTTCTTCCATCCTGGGTCTGCCACTTTCAGTGCGGCTGACATGCGTCCTCTTTTGTCTCCGCCTGCCTGCTGTCCTGCTTCTAATGCTTTTAGCAGTCGTTCCGCTAGGTTGGCTTTCTGGTTTTCAAAAGCAGCGGTCATGGCTTCTACGACTTGGGCGCCTGCGAGCAAGTTTCCTGCTGCAACGTGGTTTGTTCCGATGTGGTGTCCTTTCCAGTCTTCGGTTTCATTGCCCGTGAAAGCGGCGGCTCTTCCCTGAGCATCTAGCATTATGACTTGTCTTTTCTCTCTGTCTTTATCCTTCGTCAACATGGCGTCCAGAGCTTCTTGAGGCAGCAGACCTTGTTTCAGAAGTTTCAACCCCTCAATTCCGTAAGATATGTTGGTTTGAGCTTGGGTTGCGATGGCGCCCACATTGACCTCTACATGTGGAACTGTGCTCCCAACGGCTGGAATCGCGGTGGACGCGGCTGCGCCTAGGGCTAAAGTCTTAGGATCTCGGGCGACAATAGAAAACGTCAGAGTGACTGCTCCTCACATGGCTACTTTGTCTTGTTTTTGTCTTCTATCTGGGATAAGGGTTGAAAGAACGAGCGCTATTACCGCGATTATTGTGAGGAGGTAAAATGAATACTCTGGGTTGCTCGGATAACTATACATCAAGTAACCTGTTACAGCTTGGGAAAGTGAGCCCAAGCCGAAACTGGTGAAGAAGAATATGCCGTAGACTGCGCCTCGCCTTTCTGGCGGAGTTATTAGCCCTGTTAGCGAGTTCAGCGCTGGTTGGTGTCCATAGAAAGACAATCCGTAAAGAATGATGAAGGCTGCGACGCCAATGAACGCGAAGGCGGGTGGAGTGAACAGCAAGAGCAAAAGTGCAGCTGTTATTCCTGCTGAGACTGTGATGAGGACTTTTTTGGAGCCGACGCGGTCGGCTGCTCTTCCGCCCAGCCATTGTCCGGGCACGCCGCTGGCTAACACTAGGGTTGTGGCTGTGGCTGCCCAGAGGCTGGCGTTTTCCTCGCCTAAGGCGGCGAATGGCTTGAATGTAAGATATGCTGGAAGGAATAGTTCGATGCCTTTCATGTATAAGCCTATGAACACGTTGAATACGAGGATTGTCAACAGTCCGGGTATCTTGAAAACTCCGAGGACTCCGAGTTTAGATTCAGTGCTTCTGGTTTGGGTTGGGTTTCTTGAGATGATGAGTCCTATTAGTATGCAGAATATGCCGAAGATGATGAAGGAGATGCGCCAGTCTACAGCTATGCCTATGGCGAAGGCTAAGATTGGCGTGAACATGATGCCCACCGTGCCTCCTACTCCGTGGATGCCCATGGCTTCGCCCATCTGCCCATGATAAACTTTGGAGATTAGTGAGTTGGCTGTGGGGTGGTAGAGGCTTGCCCACGCAGCCATAAGGAACATGGCTAGGCTGTAGATCAGTACATCCCTAGCGAATATGAGGACAAATGTGGATGCGCCTGCCAAGGCGAGGGCGAGGGCGATGATTTTTGTTTCGCTTATTTTGTCGGCGAGTGGTCCTCCGACTAGGGAGCCTACGCCGTAGATTAGCGATGTTATTGTGCCAATTGTGCCGAGGACTAGTAGGTTGGTTGTGTTCAGGTCTTTCATTATGATGAGCAGTAGTGGTGGGGCGATTAGGAAGAGTGAGTGGTTGAGGCTGTGTGCCGCGCCCAGTAGAGCCAGTAGTCCTCTGTCTTTCTGTGTCAGGTGTCCTCCTCTCTCCGTCTAGACTTTTCTTGTTTGTCTTCCCAGTACGGTCTTGTGCGTAAGAATTGAATCTTTGCTTTCAGTAGGTCCATGTAAAAGTCGTCTTCGTTGGGGTGCATTTTGGATAGGATGCGGAAGGCGGTTTCGGGTCCGACGCCTTTGACTTGGAAGGCGACTAGGGCTTTTTTGCCGTGGCTTAGAACTAGGTCAGCGGTTCGTCTGGCATGTGTCAGTTGTTCCAGTTCTTCGGGCGTTATTTCTTTTCCTTTCAGTCTTCGTTTGAGTATGTCGATGAGCATTTTTGGATCTTGAATCGGATGCAGGTCTGCGAGTAATCCGGAGCCGCATTTCTTGCATGCGAGTTTGTCTGGAAGTTCTCGGAGGCGCCTTTCTTCTGTATGAGCGCCGCAGTTGAAGCAGAGCTGTGATGGTCGTCGGGTTAGGATTGTTTGTTTCATGCGTTCTATGTTGCTGAGTAAAACGCGTTCTGGAGCCATGAGTTCTGGGACTTCAACATACTTCGCTAAGATGCGGTAGCCTAGGGGTGTGGGCTTTTGAAGGCGTAGCAGTGTTGAAATCTTGGTTTTTCCCTGTTTGATGCTTTGCATTATGTTTTCGACTGTGGGGATGTCTACTTTTTCTTGCATGGCTTCGCGCATGGTTTCCTCGTAAATGGGCGTTTTGGCGAATCTGCTTGGCAGCTCAGACAAGCGTTCTGGTCCCATTGTTTTGCCTCGCGGTAGGGCGCCGAAGCGTTCGGCTACAAATTTCATTTTGTACGAGAATGGGAAACGTGCCTTGAGGTATTCGTTGAAAGCTTTCTCCATTTCCTCAGAGGATAGTTCAAACAAGACGTGCGGTAGTTTGTCAAGTTCTTTTGGTTCGATTTTGCGTGGTGCTTCGATTAAGATGCGGTAGCCATCGTTCCACCAGCCTGTTATAAGTTCCTGATCGGATAGAACTGCGTCGAATATGGCGCCTAAGGTTCGGTTAACAATCTCACCGTAGCAAGCGTGAACTATGATCCATTTATCGAAGGCTTCGATAAGAATGTGATTGTGAGTTGGGACTGGAGCGCCTTCCTTCAACTGGTCCTGTATTTCTTCGGCAGGTTTGAGCATGGTGGATTTGTTTGTTGAGAGTTCTTTGGCGAGTTTTTCTGCGACCTTTTCTGGTTTGTTTCCTTTCTTGAGTTCTTGTGTTATTTCTTCTCGTAGTTTTCCTGCTTCTTGCGCCAAGCTGTATGGTACGGGTAGGATTTCTCCGTCCCATCCTGGCAATGCTGCGAATGGGTCTTCTGCGGGTACGACGTAGACTGTGCCTGTTTCGTCTTCTATTTGGACTATGCGCCATACTTTGCCGCGTATGATTATGTTTAAGCCTAGGCGTGCTCTCAATGCCATGAATTCGTCTCCGACTGTGCCTATGGTGCGGTCTGAGAGCACGTCTACGATGGGGTAGCGTCTCTCGTCGGGTATCATAGATAGGTTTTGGTGGTAGTATTCGCGTGTTCTGCGGCTGCGCTTCAATGTGTTGCCTTCTAGCCAGACCTCTCTTAGCCTATGTAGGTATTGGGCGACTTCTAAAAATTTCTCGCGCGTGAGGTTTTGGTATGGATAGGCACGTCTTATGATGTCGAGTGCTTCGTCGACTGTGACTTGCCTTTTGTCCATTACGATGCCTACGATTTGATGGGCGAGCACTTCCAAGGCTCCTTCGTGAATGATTAGGGGCTCGAGTTGTCCTTTGTAGGCTCTTTTCACGGCTGTGACTGCCTCTAGTGTGTCGTCTGGAAACGCTGTAATGATGATGCCTTTGGAAACTAGGTCAAGTTTGTGTCCGCTGCGTCCCACGCGTTGGATGAGGCTGCTGACTTGCCGCGGCGACAAGTATTGTATGACTAGGTCGACGTGTCCTATGTCTATGCCCAACTCCAATGTACTGGTGCAGACGATGGCTTTGAGCGCCTTCGCCTTGAATTCGTCTTCGATTGAGGCTCGGATTTCTTTTGACAGTGAACCATGATGCACGGCGATGTCGTTGCGTTCCAGCTGAGTGAACTTGTGTCCTAAGACTTCGGCGTTTGCTCGACTGTTTACGAAGATAAGCGTGGAGTTGTGCTGTTTCACGAGGTCGAGTATGCGTCTGATGCGAGCTGCTGCCTCTGGTGCCGTGTGAAGTTTTTGAGCCAAATCGTAGTCTGCGTCTTCTGGAAGTGGATACTCGACACTATAGTGGTAGCCTTTTGGTAGGGGAACTTCGATTACTTTGATGGGTCTGTTGGCGCCGGCGATGAATTGAGCTACTTTTTCTGGGTTGCCCACGGTTGCGGATAAGCCGACGCGTTGAAACTCGTGTTTGGTCAGTTCGAATAAACGTTCTAAGGCAATAGTTAGCTGGACTCCTCGTTTGTCTTCTGCAAGTTCGTGGACTTCGTCGACGACTACGTAGCGGACGTGGCTGAGGTGTTGCTGCATTCGTTCGCCGGGGAGAATGGCTTGCATTGTTTCAGGTGCAGTGACCAGCATGTTGGGTGGGCACAAGGCTTGGCGTCTTCGGATTTTGATTTCGGTGTCGCCGTGGCGCACTTCGATTGTTATGCCGAGCTTGGTTGCCCAGTAGGATAGTCGCTTGACCATGTCGCGGTTTAAAGCCCTTAGTGGCGTCACGTAGACGATTGATATGCCATGCTTGTCCTCTTGCTGCATGAAATTGGAGAATATGGGTAGAAGAACAGCTTCGGTTTTGCCGCTGCCTGTAGGCGCGATCAATAGGACGTTTTCGCCGTTTAGAATAGCTGGGATGGCTTTAACCTGAGGCTCAGTGGGCTGAGCGAAACCTAATTCTTCTAAAGCCTCACGTACGGGTTTCAAAAGCAACTCATAGGCGCTGGAGTCTTCCATCCCATTAATCAATTCAGGGACTCACTCAAACAGTCTTCAAATAACTTTAAAGCAATCTATTAAACAGTTACTGGAGGTCCTTGGTAAGCTCTGCAACTTTCAACTGGTGATGCTGATTACGGTTCGAGTTGCGCGCTTCAATGACCCAAGCTGGGATCCTCGACCAAGCTAGACTACGACCCCACATGAATGATCAAGGATATTGGAGCATCTTACCTCCTATCTGTGAATGACTCTGGCTGTCCATATCCGTGGCATCTCTGGCATTTCCTATGAACTGGGAAACGCTCTAGGCACCATAGTAGTTTCTGAGTAATGCGAGAACGCGTGTTGACCAGTCATGTTGTCGCTTTTTGCTCTTTCGCCAGCTTTCTGAAAGCGGAAGGTGGACTGACATGCTTGCTCGGGGTCCAAAGTCCCAGAGACCTTCTTTGTTTCTGTTTGTCCACAACCAATCAATCACGTTCCCCGCATGTTTACGCCAGCTTGGAAAATAGGAAAGTGTTTCAAGTGATGTGAAAAGCCTATCCAGCATTCCCGCTGTAAACCGTTGAGGAAGGTTTGACAAGGGAATCTCCAAGTAGCCAACGCCATCCTCTTTGTGCCATACCCAATCAACCAACGCTTTCTCAAGCGATTTTAACAACTTACTCGCTCTTGATCCAAGCAGAGCCAATTGATACCGATTATTAAGCACTAGATAGCTGTCTTTAACAGACGCTCCAGTCAACATCTGATGTGCCCGAATCTCCGCTTCTGCATCATACTTTCCTGAAGTAAACGTGCGCTCCGCAATTTCAGCCCACAAATCCCACGGTTCATCAAGTATAGCCAAAGTCGGACATATCCTAGCAAAGGTTGAAGAAGCAAACAACTGCGTACCCGTAGCCCATCGGCTATTGCGCTCAGCAGGATCAGGAAAATCAACCGAACCCTCAAGCAAACGCGAAAGATAACCTACAGTGGCACAAAGAACGGAATCAGACGCTCCCAAACCCAAAGCTAAACCTCGCTCAACCGCGGCTTCAGTAGTCACGATTTTCCCCTTACTCTTCATCGCAGAATGAAACCTACCCCAGCTTCCATCCGCCCTCTGCTCACCCTTAAGCTCAAGAACCCACCGACTCCTCAACATCCCTCGGCGAGCATCAACAAGCTCACCCGAGCCACGAGACACCTTCAAAACATCACGCAGCAAACGAAAACGAACCACAGGATCACAATCATCCCGCAGAATACGACAAGCCAAATCCTCAATCAACTTAAGCTCCTTCATCGTAGCCTCACCCAACCGGTTCGAAATGTACTCTCAGCTCTCACTTAAAGGGAACCCGCAACCATACTTCAATCAGTCGAAAAACGCTTAACAGAGAAGAAAGTCACCACTGAACATTAGGTGTTCATCAGGCGAAACAAAAATGTCAGCTCGAAACGGCTGGAACATCATCTCCCAAAGTTATCAGGCGAAGACCACGATGTCGCTTGAAGATGTGCATTACGGACCGATTTCTCCCGGCGAGTCTGAGCTTAAATTGCTTGGAAACGTTAAGGGCAAGAACATCTTGGAGATCGGTTGCGGTGGAGGACAGAATTCAATAGTTCTCGCCAAGTGGGGCGCGAAACCCGTCGGTCTCGACATCTCAGAAGAGCAGATCAAACACGCTCGAAAACTTGCGAAGAAAGAACGAGTTAACGTTGCCTTCTACGTAGGCAACATGGAAGATCTCAGTGCGTTCATGGATGAAAGCTTTGACATTGTCCTCTCCTCATTTGCCATCGATTACATCGACGATTTTCTGAGGGCATTTCAAGAAACATTTAGAGTGCTGAGGAAATCGGGTTTGTTCATTTTCGCTGTTGTTCATCCCATTGCTCACAGAGGTCGAGTTGTCCGCTACGGGAGAAAAAGAATGTGGGCGGTCGGCAACTATTTTGACCGAAGAAAACGCCAATGGAAATGGCGAGCTGAGAAGAGGACAGCCAAATTCAACACAGGCCAAAGAACCCTCCAAGACTATTTCGACCTGCTCGTTAACACTGGCTTCAGTGTCGAGAGAATTCTAGAGCCCGAACCCTACAATGTTGACATAATGAGCGAAAAGGAGCGAAAAAAGATTCCATACGCAGCAGAATATTACTCGAAATATTACGACATATGGAGCAAGGTTCCATACACCATCATCTTCAAGACAAGAAAACCACGATATGCACAATAGCCAATGACAACCTGGGCACTCACTTCACTGCCACGTCGCGGCATATTCCCTTTCTTCGACCCCCCTTGACCTGTTTGAAACCTGCTTTCAGCCAAATCCTTGTACAGCGTTTCCAACGCATCGTCAACACTAACATCCACACAGCCGCACAACCTGCAAACCTGCAAACATAAGTTGATGATGACACTATAGCGCAAGTCAACTTCAACAAGCACACAGCCCCGCCGCCTCCCAACAAAGAAGTAGTCAACAGACAGGCGACGCAGACTACTACTTCTGAACAGAAACCAGCACGGTATTATTACTTGTTCTAAGCCGAAGTTAACAACATCTGAACAGAAACCCGCCACAAACAGTCTACGCTCGCATGGTCAACAACAACTAGACACAAAGTAGAAGAAGGCGCTAAGCGATTGTTCCCTTCTTCTTTTGAAATTACTCTTCCCGCAACGCATACAAACACCACATTCAGCCTTCAGCCACAGAGTTAAAAGAATCATCATGCAACCTTACCCGTATGTGCGGTATATTCGCCTACATGGGAAACCAACCCATCCCTATCACGCAAGTCATACAAGTCCTAAACATACTTGAAAGCGAACAGGAACCTGGTGAACCCACGCCTGTGGGCGGACACGGAGCAGGCATAGCCTACCTAAACCAGAAACACACATTCATACTTGCTAAGGTGGGCAAAACAACGAGCAACTTACCAGTCAACGACCTCAAGCAGCAACTATTAGACCCAGCCGCAAGTTCCACTGAGCCCAAAACACCAATCAAAAACCAAAACAGAAACTACAAAGCAAACAGAAAAGTAGAACTTCCACCGCAAAAAAATTTTCTGCACTCATACTAACGAGCCACAGCTAAACAAAGAGAAAAGAAAATATGGTGAAATTACAGGAACCCTAGCTCTTACGTATCGCCAGGACCACTAATGTACGCCCAAGCAGTCACGAGACCCAAAGTAATGAACGCACCAGCAATGCCACTGAAAATCCACTCCAGCCCAAGCGTAGGAAACACCACAGCACTAAGCCAAGGAATCACATACTTCCAAGTCGCATTAGCCACCATGCCAGCAAAGAAACCAAGCAAAGCAAAGGTCCCAATCATCTTAATTCTGTCACCCAAACTTTTTCACCCTTGAAAACAAATAAAACCAAAGACTGCCTTTTCTAACTTACTTACACAAAAACGTAAAAAACCCCCCTGAAACCCCAAGCAATTGCATAGTGAAAATCAACAAACAACGCAAAAACACTTAGAGCATATACTCCCACATATATCCCACAATAATCTCCACGTGTTAGATGCGTAAAAATACAGTTATCTCACGCTATCCTCTTTCGGAGGAAAAAAATTTATGTCAGAAAGATTTGCCAAAAAATGGGGAGAAAGAGAAGAAACCACACCCATCCAATCAAGACTCAAAGAAGCAGTACGACCACCAGGCCCGCTCAAGCCGCGCTTAGACTTCGCCGTACGCCGAATTGAACTCCAAGTCCAACGTTTAGACAACGCAGCAGAAAGATTCACAGAACGCGACAAAACCATATTCGTCCGCATAGTTGAAGCCTACAGCAAACACGACATGCCACGCGCAAACGTCTTCGCCAACGAACTAGCCGAAGTCCGAAAAATGGAAAAAATGATAATGCACGCACGATTAGCACTAGAACAAATCGTACTCAGACTAAGAACCGTAGGCGAACTCGGCGACGTAGTCTCAACACTAGCCCCAGCAGTCGGCGTCCTACGCACAGTCAGAACAGGCATGGCAAGCATATTCCCAGAAGCCGAACGAGAACTAGGACAAATAGGCAACCTACTCAACGGCATCATAATCGACGCAGGACAAAGCACAGGACTAACCATAAACTTCGAATCAGCCAACGAAGACGCCCAAAAGATCCTAACCGAAGCAGCATCAGTAGCCGAACAAAGAATCAAAGAGAAATTCCCAGACCTGCCCGCCGGGATGCCCGCCGTCCTAGGAGCAGAGAAAACAGCGACCTCGGAAACCCAAGGCTAAACCACACAAGCATAAATGAGGTGTAAGAAAATGTCAGCACGACCTACATCCAACCTTTTTCTATACATAGGCAAACCCGTCAAAGACGAATACGGCAGACAAGTCGGCAAAATAGCATCATTCGCAGTCACCCCAAACGGCAGAGTCAACGGAGTCTTCTTAGAACACGGCGACGGAGAATTCCAAAGCTACCCAAGCGACCAGTTCAAAATGGAAGGCGAAGAAATCACACTCACACCCTCAATCAAAATCAGAGTCAAAGCCTTATGCGACGAAATCCCACTAATATGGCGAAAAGACCAAGCACTCAACGACCTAGTCGACAAAAAGAAAATCCCATCTGAAATGTTCACCGAACTGCACAAGAACTTCGAAGGCGCCCTAAACCAACTAAGAACCGACGCCCAAACAAACCTAGACGCCATAGACAAGCAGATTGCAAAGTGCAACTCACAGATAAGAGAACTCAACTCAGCACTCATCAACATCGAAATTGAACGCGAAATCGGCAGAATCGACGACACCGCTTACCAAACCGCTCTCCAGATGGTTCAAGATGGCCTAAAGAAAGTTAACTACGAAAAAACTGACTTGGAATCACTTAGAAGTCAACTCTCGAATCTCTTACTCGGCGACTCCACACTGCCATGGAAAGAACCTGAAACAAAAACAGCATCCACGCCAGCACTGCCCGAGCCCCCAGTTGTAGTGCACGTTAAAAGTGCCAGCAAAACAGGTTAGACTCGACAAAGGAGTGGAGGCAGCGAAAAAGCTTGGTAAGGATTTTTCAGCCTCCACCACAACCCATCAGCGAAGTTATTTCTGAAACTGTTCGAAGACTGAAAACTCAACAACTGCGGTTAGAACAAGCTACAGTTCGTTTGCGTGAGAGAGACAAGGGGCTCTTCAACGCCTGCGTCGCTCAGATAAGAATGAAAAGACAAGAACGAGCAGCAATATCAGCCAACGAGCTGTCTGAAGTTCGCAAAGTTCTGAACATGATAACGCAATGTCAACTTGCCCTTGAGCGAATCATCCTGCGACTTGAAACAATAAAAGAAGTAAGCCAAATAATGGCAGATCTGAAACCTGCATTGCGAAGCTTACGCGCGTTAACGGAAACCATGGTCAACGTCATGCCCGACGTCGCGGCTGAACTTCAAAAAGTGAACGAAAGCATAAACGAGACCCTAGCAGTAACGAAAATGACTTCAGCCGAAGATATAGCGCCGCTAACCCGCAAGACTGAAGCTGGCGAGGAAATCCTCAAAGAAGCGTCAGCTTTTCTGGAAGAAAAATTGACTGAACAATTGCCAGCGCCACCTATGTCTCCTGAAGCAGCGAAGGCTGAGTCCCCTCGAGAAAGCGTCAAGAAACAAATGGTCGCTCTGTCCGCCACGTGCTCTGAAATAACTCAGCCCTCAGAAGAGAGAGAGGATGGAGAACCACAGTCTTACGTGACATACAAAGATCTCAAGCTTCGCGAGGTTTCATACGTAATTGAGCAACAACCACTTGAAGATGTCATTCTGAAATACGCCAAGGAAAAGGGCGAAATCGATCTAGAGCAATGCGCAAACGAGCTAAGCGTACCCCATGAAGACCTAGAGAAGGCGTTGGATAACTTGGGCAAAAAACAGAAAATAGTTATTCAAAGGTGAGAATAGTTGAGTGCTTCTTCAGAATTGGAGAAATCTGCAACCAGCTACGCTATTGAAGCTGTTCGCTTAGATAAGCAAGGCTCTAAAGGCATGGCCATCACCATGTACCAAAAGGCCATCGAGACACTGCTGAAGCTTGTTCAGCTATATCCCGACTACGGCTTGAACAAAGTGTACATTCAAAGAGCTATGTCATATCAAGAAAGAATACGTGCAGTACAAGGCGTGGGCGGCTCATTCGAGCCACAGACAAGCGAGGAAAAGCCACCAACCGAAGAAAGCGTGAACGGTGAGGCTCCCGCGTCGGATGCAAAGAAGGCTTCTTTTGAGGAGTTAGTGCTGAAAGAGAAGCCAATGGTCAAATGGGACGAAGTTGTTGGACTCGAGCCGGCTAAGAAAGCAATCAAAGAAGCCATAGTCTATCCAGTTCAAAGACCCGACCTGTTCCCGCTGGGTTGGCCTAGAGGCATCCTACTCTTTGGCCCGCCTGGCTGCGGTAAGACCTTGCTTGCTGCTGCTGTTGCCACTGAAATCGACGCGGCTTTCTTCTCAGTTGACGCGGCTTCGATTATGTCGAAGTGGCTGGGAGAAGCCGAACAGAATGTTGCCAAATTGTTTAACACTGTGAGGAAGACGGCTGGCGACGGACGACCTGCTGTTGTCTTCATTGATGAGCTGGATTCGTTGATTGGCAAGCATTCAAACGAGGTTGGCGGCGAAGTTCGGATGCGCAATCAGTTTCTTAAGGAGATGGACGGCGTCATCGACAAGGGCAAGAACCTGCATGGTTATGTGATTGGAGCTACAAACAAGCCTTGGGACTTGGACTGGGCGTTTATCAGACGTTTTCAGAAGCGTATTCTGGTGCCTCTGCCAGACTATAATGCCCGCTTGCACATGTACAAGTTGTACACCAGTCATTTGACGCTTGGACCCGACATGGATCTTTACGAATTGAGTCGCATTTCTGAGGGATTCTCAGGCAGTGACATAAGAGATGCGGCTCAGTCAGCTCATCTCAAGGTAGTCGGTGAATTCTTTGAGTCAGGCAGAGCCAAGGACAAGCAGGCTCAGCCGAGGTCGATTGCGATGGAGGACTTTCGAGGTATTCTGGAGACGAGGAAGCCGAGTGTGTCGGTGGATATGGTTGCTTCGTATAACAAGTGGTTTGATGCGTTTAAAGCCCTCTAAACTCCCATTTTTTGTTTGTTCCATATGGCGAGCGAGTTGATTCATGTTAACGTGGTTGACCAGCATGGCTCACGGGTTGGACAGGTTTGGAGAAGTATCACTCGTAAAATTTTACGTGTTTTTCGAGTGGATTCCTTTCTCTCTTTCGACCCCTTCTCCAAACCCCAATAACCCTTTCTTGTGTGTTCGTCAATTTGATAGTTTAGTGTGATTTTGCGTTATTCAACGTGACGTAGGGTTGCTTTGTGTGATTCTGTGTGATTTCTGGTGACTTGTGTGAATTTGCGAGTTTTAGCTTGTTGGTTTGTTTGGGGTTGTGATTTTGATTTGGATGTTTTCGTTTCCTGTGGGTTGTGTTCCTTTTAGTGTGGAGAGGATGGCAAGGAGTACGTTTCGTGTGATTTTTTGGACGTATGGGTTAAGTGGCAGTGGTTTTCCGTTGATGTCGATGCTTGTCGAGACTGTGGTCTCTCGTCTTTTGGTTATTATTGGGTTTATGCGTTGGTCGATTATTTGGATGAGTTTTTCTGTTTCTTTTTTGATGTCGACTGGGGGAGTCTTGAGTTCTTTGAACTCGGCTTTGGGTGACATCGTTGTGAAAGCTAGGATGGGCTTGAAGACTTGGGTTGCTTCTTCTATCTCTTGTTTGTTCTTGGCTGTGACGATTTTGGGCACGGTTAGGTCTTGGTCGATTAGTCCTCTGAAGCCTTCGAGAACAATGACTTCTGTTTTGTCTTCGCAGTGTTTTGTTATGTCGCTTAGGGTGAGTTGAGATGTGTCCAACTTGTTGATTGTGGCGAGCTCGCTTGCTGAAACGGCGAGCGTTATGTGTGCGCCTGCTTTCGTGTGTCTCCAAGTGTCGCGTCCTTCGGTGTCAATTGTGAAATTTATGTCGTGGATGTGTTTGGCTGTGGCGACACGGTAGCCTTTCTTGGTTAATCCCCTAACCACGGTTTCAACTGTGGCTGTTTTACCTGAGTGTCGGCTTCCCACGACTGCTATTACCGGAATACTTAATGGTGCCTGCATGGTGCTCTGGTTCCTTTAAGGGTCTTTTATTGAATGGCTGGTTGTCTTGAAATAAGCGTTTAAGCGTTTCTGATTTGCCGTTTTTGAGTAGCTACTCTTAAATAGGTTACGTGCTTATCTCGCTGGAAGGCGAACACCGATGAATTCCAAGATGATAACTCTTGTCATAACAATGGCGGTCCTAGGAAACGTCCTCTCACTCCTTCCTATAGGGCTCACTCGTGTCGGCCAAGTCGGCTTCGATTTTTCTCTTGTAACAACGCTTATAATCGCTTTGTACGGAGGTCCTGCGCTGGGTTTTATCACAGGGTTCGGGGGAGGCATTAGCGCGGGAGTTTTATTCGGGCCGATGGGACAGCTCTCATGGCTGGGCATGATTGGCTTGCCTATTGGTAAGGCCCTCACGGGGCTGACCGCGGGGTTGCTTTTCAAGGGCTTTCATGTCAGTAAGAGTCCGCATCCATCTACGCGTGCAATACCGTTTGTCTTGCTCGGATATGTGCCCGAGTTCTTGTTCACGGTCTTCTTCTTTCTTGCGTTGATTCCTTTCTTCTTCGGTTGGCTGAGTGTCCCCCTTGTGATCTCCATATCAATCAAGGCTTGGATGGAGCTAGGAGTAATGAGTGTTCTTATCGGGGCACTTGCAGGCAACAGCGGATTCCGCGATTTTATATCCGCCTTTTTCGATTCCCACCTCTCCCAATAAGGCTCAAAAGGGTTTCAACTGGTAATCAGTCGTTGTGAGCAGGTCCTATGGATTAGATGTGCTGCGCGATGCCTGACGTTATCAGACTGGCAGTTACAAGTTATCTGCGGTAAGGAATCCTTTCTTGTTATTCTGGACTCGTTTTATGTTTCCATGGGCGTTCCGTATGATTCCTTGAAGAATATTTCTGTGAAGGTTTTTCTTTGTCTTGCTTGTGGAGCTTCGTCAGCGACGCCGATGGGCAACAATGCGATAACCGCAAGGTTCTCTGGGATCTTGAGAATTCTTTTGACTTCGTCTTCGTTGAATGCACCTATCCAGCATGTTCCGTAGCCTAAAGCCGTTGCAGCCAGAACCATGTGCTCTACTGCAATCATTGGTTCTTGCCTGAAAGGTATTCTAGTAGACGAAAGCGTGTAGGGCAGCTTGGCTGCGGACGTGAGCGGGTCACCTATGGCTATGACCACTGTGTCAGCGTCAGCTATGAATTTCTGATTCCTAGCTGCATTTGACAGGTTTTTCTTTGTTTCAAGGTCTCTCACGATTATGAAATACCAGGGCTGACGGTTGCCTCCAGAGGGAGCCAAGCGTGCAGCCTCCAAGATCTTCATCAAGTCCTTTGTGGGTAACGGTTCTTGTTTGAACCTACGTATGCTTCTTCGTTCTTTGATTGCTCGGAACAAGTCCATGACGTTCAGCTCCGTGAATGCAGAACCTACTTCTCAGCATCTTTCCGATAAAAGCGTTGAAGTTGCTGTTCAGCGACTGCTTAAGTTATAGCAGCTTCTGGCTAGTCTTAGATTCCGTGCATGGAGACGGAGACCGTCGCAATTTTAGCCTGCCCATGAGTTTTCGCCTCAACATAATTCCCGGAGCCCTTGTTTACGTCAAGATCGGTGACTCGAAAGCATGCTAACCTACAGAATTTTCAAACCCATGGATCGTTTGAGAACCTCAGAGTTAGTCCTGCCAGCTTTGAGTACGCTTCCTGTGTCAACATTGCATACCGAGACAACCGCTGGCGCAAACAAATGTGGATCGATTTTATAGAAGTCGTAGTTGGCGTTCTTGAAAACTTGCTGGAAAGGCTGTCCGTAACCTTGGGAAGCTGAAGATGGTGCTTGCTTAACAATGCCTTCAAGCTCTTTATCGGTATAGCCCGATATGTCGTAGTGAGCAAATCCAGCGTAGAGAATGGCGTCGTTGGTTCGACCCATAGCTACAATGAACTTGGGATGTACGGGCGCAATGGGCGCCAAGCCATAAGCATTCAGCACTTTCTTAGGGTCTACGCCTATCTTCATAAGTTTGTGCAGACCAGTCTCCACGACACGCCCAGAAACCTGAGTTGAGCCAGCTATACTCGTGGTTGGCACAAGGATCAAAGATAGATTGCTCGCTGAAACCTTGCAGCTCTTGGCAATTTCCTCTATCACAGTTACCGGAGGCTCGGTGCTTGTTTCAAGCACCATAGCAGTTGAGTCATGCTTATCGCGATAAGCGATTTCTTCGTATAATTGTCGGTTTTTTCTCGCTAATGCTCGGGCTGGTCCAGAACCGATAGCTGAGAACTCGTCTTGCTTAATCCGCCAATCGGCAAACTGAGAGCCCAGAGTCGATATGGCTGGATGATTTGTGTGAACGAAAACAGAGGGCAAAATCAGATCGTCATACTGCATTACGCATATCTTGGCTTTTCCTAGTCCTCCAAGGCAGATTTCGGTTATGATCTTTCCAGCCTGAAATCCGCCTCTCGCCTCGATTCCGGCGTCGATGAGCGTCGCACCTCTTCTGTGCACTTTAACAGTGACGCCGTATTCGTCTGCATTAGCGCGTAGCTTGTTTACAAGCATCAGTGCTTTTCTGTTCACGCTGAGCTTTGTTGTTGACACCAGTTGACCCACGGAACAGAAGTCTATAGAAACTGCTCATAAAACTTCAGGTGCGGGTTTGCTGCCTTTGAGACGTACAGCTTGCCTTCACCTTCCTCAACCGTGTCGCCAATGAACATGTAGAACGGACCAGTGATTTCTTCTCCGTCCACCTTGACCTTTGGCTTGAGACTGTCAATCAAGAAGGTCGGCAGAACCTCGTTCAGTCTGCCGTTGACAATCACCTTTCCGCCGGTCATTTCCGCGCCTACTCTGCCGCTTGAGCTGCCCGTGATGAATATTGTACCGTTTCTCATATGTACGCCAGCAAACTGAGCCGTGCTGCCATAGATTTTGATCAATCCCTTTCTCATGAAGCAGCCAAGTTCGTTTCCTGCGTTTCCATGGATTATGATGGTGCCGCCGCGCATGCCTTTGACGCTGCCTCTGTAGGCTGCGCCGACGTAGTCGCCTGCATTTCCCTTGACTTCTATTGTTCCATCTTTCATCATGGCGCCTAGCCATGAATCAGCGTTGCCGCCAACTGTGATCTTGCCGCCCTTCATCTCTTCGCCTGTGTGCAAGCCTGCGTCTCCGAAGACCATGATTTCTCCCGCTGACATGCCTGAGCCAATTCGCCTGACTCTACTTACATCGCCGTGGAGATGGATGCTCTGTTCTTCAGGTTTTGCTGTTGGCTCGCCTTCGATCTCGAACAGTTCACCTATTGTGCGTTGTTTGTTTCCTTCCCACATAGGCAACTTAGATATTTCACCCAAGGTCTTACCAGCAAAAGAGTCGGGCGATAAATAGTCAGCTTCGACGGGAGCTTTGAACACGTATTTTGGGCGTAAGCTGACTACGGCGATTATGGTTTAGACCTCCGTCCTAATGTGGATTGGATGTGAATTGGTGAGATGATGTTCCGGCACAATGTAGTTTTCATATTGCACTGTGTAGTAGTCCTCAAAGGCTTCCTTAAGCCTTGGTGACATCTCCATTTTTGGATTAGACAACTCCGGCTTGACCCAGAAGGTTCTGCCGTCAACAGGTTTGACGATCTCGCCGTCTCTAACTACAATCTGGCCGTCTTTGATCGTGTATGCAGCTTTCTTGAAAGCTTTACGAACCAGCTTGTATTGTTTAGATGGGTCTACTTGCTCTGGGTTGACGTTGTAAACAGCTATGTCGGCGTCTGCTCCTACGCCTAAATGACCTTTGTTGCTCAGCCCTAGGGACTTTGCCTGCCCAGCTCTTGTAGCGATTGCCAACTCGTAAAAGGTGTACTCTCTGTCTATGGTTGGCAAAAGGCTCTTGTGTCTAGCCCGCTTGCTGACTTTATTCAGCAACTTCTCTCTTGCGGTTCTGCTCATGAGCCAAGTTATAATTTTGGGGTAGAAGATGAAAGGCGCAGCGTTTGGATGATCTGTTGTCATATAGATTTTCCACGGGTCTTTGATCAACAGTGCCAGTTCCAGACCAATTGACCACTGTGTGGCATGAACAAAACTGCTACGTTTGTAGGTGAACGGTACTATGCCAGCGCTTGTCTCTGTTTCAACATCGTTGTTTATCCATTTGTTGTGGCTAAGCTGATAGAGAATGTATTGGAACGGTCCATCCGCGGTCATGGTTGTCGTGTCCGTGAAAACAACTTGCCCTATGTCTGTGGTGACGTGGCTATGGTTGTTCACGTATTTTGCGATTTCATCGGCTCCTGATTCGAAGGTGCGCCAGTCGCTTCCCTTGAATGAACTGAACTGGCAGTGAGTCACGTGCATCACTGGTTTATCGTTGTTGGCTAGGTTTTCAACACACTTCATAGTTTCTAGGCAAGTTTCGTAGTTGCCTGGTTTCCCCAAGTTGTTTGTATGCACGTGAATCGTATGGGGTAAGTGAAGTAGCTTGTTGACCTTGCAGAGCCCTTGTATGATCTCCTTGGGCGTGATGCCAAAATGCGGTACGGTGTCGTCTATGTTTCTTACATTCCTCCCGAAACCCCATGCTTCAAGTCCGCCTGGGTTGACCAGTTTTATTGCGTAACCTCTTGTGGCTTCCATAGTCCAAGCCACATAGGCAGCAGCGTCTTCTATCATGCCTTTCTGAAGAGGTTCCAAAACAAACCAGCAGTCATTCAAAAGCGGAAAGGCAGCTTTGTCTATCATGGGTGTATCGTTCAATTCTTCATGCACGTGACGAGCCATTAGCGGTGGCATCGCGGGTTCCATGACTGTGGTGTAGCCCATTCGAGCATATCGATAACCTGTAGTAAACGTTGAAGGAACGGAGCGACCAACACCTGCGCGGGTCTTCTCAGTTTTGGGTTCCACATCCTTATAATGATCCTCTGGTCTAAGCAAGCGTCCTGCGTTAACCTTGGGTCCAGCTATATGAGAGTGGATGTCCACGCCACCAGGCATCACAATCATGCCAGTAGCATCAACTATTTTCTTTCTTTTACCACTCAGTTTGTCAACTACTTTGCCGTCTTTGACTGAGACGTCCATCTTTTCTCTGTTGATCCCATTGATGGGGTCGTAAACGAACCCATTCTTGATTAGCAGTTCAGCCATTCGCTACGACCTCTTCCTTGCTCTTCTTGATTCGACGCACTTCACGAAGAATCTTGGTTAATATCTCCCCATCTGAGAGGAAAGCTCTAGGCGGCTTCACGACTTTCTTCAACGGTAACGGTACTCTGTCCATCCTGTAAGCAGTGCCTTCTGCCTCTATGCCCGCAATGGCGCATGGAAACAAGATGTCCGCGAGCAAAGAGGTCGCGTTCATTTCTGGGTCTATCACAATAAGCGGTTTCTCTACGAGGTTTTTCACCGCTTCCTTAGGAAAATGCGCCACGGGATCGGAAGCCACAATCACAGCAGCGTCTGATTCACCGCGACTCAAAATATCGACAACCGACGTTTCACCAGGATTGTACCGTGGATAACCACGCGACATGTCCACCGCGAACGGATAGCCAGTCTGCCAAGTTGAAACTATGTTGGCTCCAGTGACATTGTAATGTCCGCGCATAGGCATGATAATGAACTTAGTGTACTGGTTCAAATCCCGAACCAAAGATATGCCTGCTTCAATATTGCGCAGTTTGCCCTCACTCATGGTTAAGCCGACGCCGAAAAACAGCACACCAAACTCACAGCTGACGAGCACGTCGACTAGGTCTTCTAAGACCTCAACTGGCACGCCGCCAACTTGATCGACCTGCAACTCCTCTTCTTTCAGCAGGGCGCGCAAGGCTTGAAACACTTCATAGTCCGTGTTTGGCTCAACTTGCAGGAAACAATCGGCTATGTCGGCAGATCGCGTTCTGCGCACGTCGACAACGATCATTTTTCTTTCCTTTTCAAGCAAGGATGAAGGCAGTTGCCGCGGTCTCTCTTTGGCAACGCTTGTTTCAGCGGCTGCTTCATGAATTTCTTCCGCTAATCTGCATGCTCTTTCTACTCTTTTCTTTGATCGATATGCGCTAAGGCCTGAGAGATATTTGTGCCATTCACTGTGACGAAATCTGCCTTCAGTGAAGTTGGTGTATCTCTCAATATGCCTCGGATGCGCACTCCACGGATTACTGCCCCAATAAAGAACCAAGTCTGCCCGATGCCGAACCTGGCCCAATGTGGAAGTTGAAAACCCTACGTCTTGAATACTCAAAACTGATGGGCCATGGCAAACCGTTGAGGTATTGTCAATCACGCCGCCAAGTTCTTCAGCCAGTTCCACTCCAACTCGCGTGGCTTCACAACTTGTGTTGGACCAGCCGTATAGAATCGGATAGAACGCTTGTGCCAGAATTTCAGCACTTTTTTGGATCGCTTCCTTCATTGAGACTTCTACAAGTTCGCCATTTCTGCGTATGAGTGGTTTCAAGGGTCGATGGCCTGAGTAGCCTAGGAACTTGGATTCGCCCATGCCGCAAGCGTTCTTCACTTTGGTTACAACGTTGTTCTCAACTTCGATTTCCAGATCGTCGCAGAGCGAGCCGCACACCGGACACGTGACGTTCGAGATAACTGTCATTGAGACCTTCACTTCTTGCCGTAATGAGTCAGAAGCAATTCCTGTAGAGTCAGCACTCTTGAATCGTCGTCAGCAGGTTCGACAACTGCTTCAATGCCCTTGAAAGAAGGCATACCTGTACCATGGGTCTTTGAACCAACTATAACGCTTGCCCACGGTCCGTACGGAACAAAGACACTGCCGGGATGCGGTCCACGCAATGATTTTATGGCTCGCACCGCAACTGAACCGTAGCTTGTCGTGACTTTCACTGTTGTCCCGTCTTTAATGCTTAGTTTCTTCAGGTCTTCTGGGTCGATTTCACAGGTCGCCACGCTTTTCCTGTATCGTTCAGAAAGTTTGCCGTATTCCTTTCCCTGTCCTTGGCGCAATGTTCGACCCGTAAGAAGCGTCACTTTCAAACTGGGCATTGTGATTCTCCAAACATCAATATTGAAGCTTTGGCGTGGGTGTTGAAAAATCTACTAACCAGATTGCAACCTATTAAGCTTACCACAAGGGCGCGGCAGATTTTATAAGCAAATTGACGATGTAAGGGTTATACCAATTGTGTTACAAAGGTGAGAGAAAATGTCAAAACCAGTCAAGAAAACTGTCATAATGTTCCTTGACACAGACAAGCACGCTAGCCCATTTGACATTCTAACTGCAGTCGACTTATTTCCAGAAGCTCAAATCCTCGCTTATAGTAATGTCGCGCCTGAGGACTCAAAACGCATCATCCAAGATGCAATGTTTCCCCGTGGACCAGACGGAGCAAAACAGACCAAGCTATTCATAGGCGGATACGACGTTGAAAAAGCCATCCAGATTCTCGAAATCGCAAAGAAAAGCATGTTTCCCCCTTTTGAGTTGGCAGTGATAGTTGATCCAAGAGGAGCCTACACCACAGCCTCGGCAGCCGTAGCCAAGACGCTGTCGACACTCATGGAGAAGAATCTAGGAGACTTCAGCGATAAGACCACCACAGTGCTAGCAGGAACAGGCCCAGTTGGCCAAGTTGCCTCAAGACTCTATGCCGTTGAAGGTGCAAACGTTGTCGTCACCTCAAGAGACCTGACTAGGTCAACTGCCATTGCAAACAAAATCAACGAGGAAATAGGCACTGACAAAGCACGCGGAGTACAAGCAGCCTCTCCGCACGAAATCGGCGAAGCGATAAAAGACTCACACGTGGTACTGTCAGCTGGCGCAGCTGGAATTGCATTACTCCCAAGGGTGGCACTCGAAGAATTTGGAACAAAGTGCAAAGTCGTAGCCGACATCAACGCGATTCCACCACTGGGTGTAGAAGGGCTCAAACCCACCGATGAAAATGTCGAAATAAAGCCAAGTGTTTGGGGCATTGGGGCACTGGCAATTGGCACGTTTAAGAACAAGATTGAAGCGCAGTTGTTTAGACGAGCTGTGGAATCGCCTAAAGGAATATTCGACTACAAAACCGCGTACGAAATCGCTAAATCAATAGTGCTGGAGAAACTCCAGAAAAGCAAGGAGAAGCAAAACCCAAGCGAAACTGGACGAAACCTTCTCCCCTTTTAGCCGCTCCCTGCCTCGCTTTCTGCTAACCTCGTTGCTTTCGTCTTAAAGAGAAGGGTTTTCACTTCAGGTCAAGTGTCACTTTGAATGTGCCGTCCTTTAGATGCGTGCTTACGAAACCCATTTTCTTCGCGAGTCTGATAGCCTTGACATTGTCCGGCAACATTATGCCGTAAATGCTTTCCAGCCCGAGACCACGACCAATCTTGACCATATATTCAACGAATTTTGTGCCTAATCCTAAACCTTGATACGTGTCAGCAACTATGAAAGCGATTTCCCCGGTTTTTCTGTCTGATTCTATGCTGAGTCTGACGACGCCCAAGATTTTCCTGCGTCCGTCTTCTGTTAGCTCAGCTACAATAGCCATCTCTCGGCTATAGTCAATTTTGCAGTATCGAGCCCGAACTTCATGTGGCGTGTCTTTTATGAGTTCAAAGAACCTGTAGCGGATGGCTTCTTCCGAGAACTCCTTAAACATGTCTAACCACAAAGGCTCGTCTTCGGGTTTTATTGGTCGCAGCAAAACCGTGCGTCCATCACGAAGTTTCCAATAGGCTTCATACTCTTTAGGATACGGGTAAACAACCGTTTGAACGTCAGGCTTGGAGAAGTCATCGATTACCATGTCGGCTTTTGACAAGTCTTGGTTGCCACTATTCGGGTTCCTGTAAGCTATGCATTTCATTCCAGCACTTTTTGCTGCCTCCACTCCCAGTTTGGAGTCCTCGATGACTATGCACTCAGCGGGACCCAAGCCAAGGCTCCTTGCTGCTTTCAGGAATATCTCCGGGTCAGGCTTACTTCGACTAATATCCTCTGCACAGACTACAGAGTCGAAGAGTCTGGCAATTTTCAGTTTCCTCAGAAAATACTGTACCAGCTTTCTGTGTCCGCTGGATGCAATTGCGAGTCTAAGACCGCACTTCTTCAGGCTCTTGATTAGTCTAATCACTCCCTTCGTAGGCTTGGTTTTTTTCTCCAGCAGCTTGAAGAGGATAGCCTCCTTTTCCCGAAATAGCCTATCTACCGTCGTGTTCAACCTGTACTTTTGTATCAAATCTGTGAACTCGAATTCAGCTGTGGTTCCAGTATATGTCCTCAATTCATCCGTTGACACTCTGGCTCCATGCTTTAGCAGAATTCGCTTTTCAGCTTCGATGTGCATGGGCTCGCTGTCGACAATTACTCCGTCCATGTCAAAAATGACTGCTTTGATCATGTTCAACAAGCCTCCTGTATTGATGTCGACGCACTGAGCACCACGCAATCTATCATATGAAGTCCTTCTATTTCAACAGATGCGCAGAGCAGGTTTTTCCTAGCAGCGAAACTCTTAAAGACACTGAAACCTTATTGAAGGCACGCTCTCAGGACCCTGACCAGGACCACGAGAAACAACCTAAAGTAAGGATATAGGAAAATGCAGCCACAAACCATCAAATATCCAACAGGACCCGATACATTCGTCGAGGTTGTGGATACTTTTGCCGAAATGTTTCCCATGTGGGCTGGGCGAGTCTTAATCACGGCTGAAAACGAAAAATGGGCTTTAACCGCAGCTCGAACTGCCACAGGCTTCGGAACCTCGATCATCATGTCGCCTGCGGAAGCAGGAATCGAGAGCACAGCGACTCCAGACAAAACGCCAGACGGAAGAACCGGAGTCATCATACAAATCTACCACCGCAACAGACTCGACCTGAAATCCCAGATGATCCTGCGAATCGGTCAATGCGTCATGACGTGTCCAACAACCGCTGCGTTTGACGCGTTGCCAGAGTCTAAGAGAAGAATGAAAGTAGGTCGTAGCCTCCGATATTTCGGCGACGGCTTTCAAAAGAGAGACACCATGTTTGAGCGCCTAGTGTGGCGCATTCCAGTAATGGAAGGCGAGTTCATCGTCGAAGACCGTTTTGGAGCCATCAATGCTATCGGAGGCGGAAACTTCCTAGTCATGACTGAAAGCCAAAAAGCAGGTCTACACGCGGCTGAAGAAGCTGTGAAGGCCATAAGCCAATTGAACGAGAAAGTAATCCTGCCTTTCCCCGGCGGCGTTTGCCGCTCAGGCTCAAAAGCTGGCTCACTGAAATACAAGCTAAAAGCCTCAACTTTTCACCAGTTCTGCCCCAAACTGAAAAAGCTCGTGCCGGACTCCCAGGTGCCTGACAACATCAACAGCGTGTACGAGATTGTAATCGACGGCTTGAGCTTGGACTCGATTAAGCGAGCAATGGCTGTAGGCATTCAGGCGGCAGTTAAGGTTCCAGGCGTCTTAAGAATCTCCGCGGGCAACTACGGAGGAAAACTTGGTCAGTGCAGGGCGGATTTGAAAGAAGCTCTTGGTCTGCAGACAGCCGTTTAAGGTGCGTGCCACAGAGAGTTTGCGCCTAGTTGTTGCTATTTCTGGTGCCAGCGGCGTTGTCTACGGCAAACGTCTGCTCGAGGTGCTGAAAGAGAAGAAAGTGGAAACACATCTGATCGTGAGCAAAGCAGCTGAAAAAGTAATCGAACACGAACTTGAAGTGGGCAGAAAAGACATTGAGAAGCTAGCAAACCGCGCATACGACGTAGATGACTTGACCGCACCGTTGATGAGTGGCTCATTCAAAACTGACGGCATGGTCATAATTCCATGCTCAATGAAAACCCTAGCGGGTATCACACACGGATTCGCCGACAACCTCATTCTAAGGGCTGCGGACGTGACATTGAAGGAAAAAAGACGATTAGTCGTTGTGCCACGCGAAACTCCTTTGAACGTGGTTCACCTGCGCAACATGTTAACAGCTGCGAAGTTGGGAGTTTTCGTCGTTCCCGCCATGCCTGCCTTCTACCACGATCCCAAAGATATCAGTGATATGGTTGACTTTGTTGTCGGCAGAGTTCTGGACTGCTTTAGCATTGAGCATAAGTTGTTTAGACGTTATTCTGGCATGAAGACCCGAGGCAAGGCTCCAACTTGAAACTGACTCGTTTTGCTGTAATCAACTCAGAATCCTACGGTGTTCAAGTTGCCAAAGACCGAATTCTCGACCTTCGAGTTTTGTCGGAGACAATGAAACATCCAGTGCCATCAAGTCTTGAGGAACTCACAATTTGCAGCGAAGAAGGTCTAGCTGATGTTGAGCATCTTATACGTGAAGCCAGTGGGCAGAACAAGAGAAAGGCAACTCTGGGCTTAGACAGAGCAAGACTGCTCGCGCCTTTTGTGACTCCACCTAAAATAGTCTGTCTCGGCTTAAACTATCGAGATCACATTGCGGAACAAAATGCAGCTCTCCCTGACGACTTGGTCATCTTCATGAAACCTCGAACTGCAATCATCGGACCAAACGACACCATAGTTAAGCCAAACTTCGTGGAGAAGTTGGACTATGAGGGAGAACTTGCGATAATCATTGGCAAGAGGGGCAAAAACATCAGCCTCAAAGACACGAAACAACACATCTTCGGCTACACATGCTTCAATGACGTCTCAGCGAGAGACATCCAGTTTAAGGACAAACAGTGGACACGCGGAAAAGGCTGCGACACTTTTGCGCCAACCGGACCGTGCGTGACCACAGCCGACCAGATAGGCGATCCGGACAATCTGCGGATCCGAACTCGTGTAAACGGCGAAGTGCGACAAGACTCATCAACTCGCAACATGGTCTTCAGCGTCACCCAGATAGTGCACAAACTGAGCCTCATCATGACGCTAGAACCATGCGATATGATAGCAACAGGCACGCCCGCTGGCGTAGGATTCGCAATGAAGCCAAAGCCAAGGTTCCTAAAATCAGGCGACCTAGTTGAGATAGAAATCGAGAACGTCGGAACCCTAAGAAATAGAGTGGTGAAAGCTAGCTAAGCTATCCGATCCCCAGCTCAGCCAGCCTTATGTCGAACACTTCCCGCAGCAAAGCGATGGGAAGTTCACCGTTGGCCGTCATAGTGTCGTGGAAGAACCTTTCACTGAATTTCTTGCCCATTCTCTTCATGATGTCCGCGCGCAACTGCAAAATCAGATGCTTGCCAATCAGATATGAGAGCGGATATCCTGGGGTCATGGTATAACGTCTGACCTCAGCCACAGCCGCCTCCTTCGACATACCAGCTTCCTTCATAAGCATGTCAACTGCCTCGTCGAAAGCCATCTCTCCGCGCGACAACTTGATATCCACGATTATTCTTACCGCACGCCAAATTCCATCATTGACCATCATGAAACGGCTTTCCAAACCCTTAATGAAACCATGCTCAGTCATCATCTCTTCGCAGTAGTGAGCCCAGCCCTCGATGACTTCGTTTCCTCCTGCAAACAAGCGCACCAGTGAACCTCGGTTGGACATAGCGCCTTGAAGGAAATGCCCAGGAAAGCCTTCATGCACCGCCGTGCCCGAAATGCTTGCGTAGTTCAAGTGTTTACCCAAATTCTTGATATCCCTTGGACGCGTCACGATGTAAATTCCCTCTTGGCGTTTGTCAAACTTGGCCGGCGGGATCAACGCTGCAAAGGGTATGATTGGAGCCATGAACGCAGGGGTTTCCTCAACGTGAAGCTTGTCGTCCGGGTAAACGGTGGCAAGGTCGCTCTTGATTATGAAATCTCTTGATTTCTCCATTGTTACTTTCGTGGCCTTCAGAGCTTCTTCAAAGGTTTTAGGCGCGTTTGCTTCGATTACTTCCATGACTTCTTTGACGCTTTTTCCAGGCGCAATCTGCTTTGCCAGCTTGTCCCGCTCCTGTTTGAGTTCTTCAAGGAACCTCGTGCCCAACTTGTAGATTTCGTCAGCTGTCATGCCCAAGCCGCGCAGTTTTAGCCATTTGTCAAACTTCTCCTTGCCCAAAGCCCATTCAGCCTGTGTCTTTGGCAGTAGAGAGTTCAACCACTCTTGGTGATCTTTGATGGGCTTCTGAAGGTCAGCCACGGCTTTTGTTAATCGGCTGTGAAGCTCGTCGGATATGGCACCTTTAGTTGCTGCCACAAGAAACTGAAAAAGGCCAGGAATCTGCTGACAACTCTCAATGGCAATTTCAGTCCAGAGTTTCACGGGTTTTGATTTATCAAAGCGTGTTCTGAACTCTTCTAGGAATTTGGGGAGTTTTTCCATTCTGGCCACCATTGCATCAACTCGTTTTTCCATTGGCGCATAGTTTCGTGTTAACATGATGAAGAAGACGCCGCCGACTTCGTCGAAAGCGTCTGGATTTGTCTCCCAAACGCGTTGCTCGTAAATTTGAAACTTGAACTTTTCATACATCTGCTCGATGACTTTCCAGTCGATTTTGTGGTCCGCGCTGAGTTTTTCATAGTTCACTGTCCTTTTCATTTTGCCGATCCATTCTTCGGCGATCTTTAAGCTCTTGAATATGTTCTTGCTGCTTCCATCCGACATAAGCCAGTCGTATGGATCATGCAGCCCCAAGAACGTGGCGTAGGTGGGGTTTTCCTCCATGAACTTCGTGAACATTTCCATGTTGAGTTTCTCAAATTTCTGATCTTCACTCATCTTTCTTCACCTTGAGTTTGCACAGCTATGCCGAGGGTTGGCTTATTTGTCTTTTCACACTTGAGCTTAGATTGACTGGCCGTAGTCCCTGCCAACCCGATGCTCATCAAAAACATCAATAACATGATCACTGTTGACATCAGCGCTTGCGTTCCAGCTGGGATCTCCGAATTTAGAACCGTACAGGCCCACTACAACATCAAGATCAGGCTTGTCAACAGTCCCATCGTTGTTGACATCGCCTTGCAGCGTCCTGAAGACAGCGTCTTCCATTGCATTTGGGAAGCTTGGCATCGCGCCGGGATCATACAGCAATGCGTTTGTGACATCAATGGTGCACGCCCCCTTGGCCTTAACCTGAAGTGTCAGAAGTGCCAGAGTTCCACTGCCGCTAACACCGCTGTCAAGTGTTGCCAACGAAGACCAACCACGCATGCGGATTACACCTTCATTTGGATAAGTTTCGTAACTGAACTGTGTTGTCCGATTTCCAAACTCGCCCTTAAGAAAGTCTCCTTCACTGGCAGTTGACACGTCAAAGAGAGCTGGGTTCCACCAAAGATATGCATCCCAGCTGTGCACGAATCTTGCGTCTGCAACGTCTAGGTTAACATTGAATGACTGCCCAGGATTTCCGAAGTTCACGTATGGTTCCAAGCGAATTCTGGTGAAAGGAGCGAGCTGGAAATCAGCTGTAATCGAACCACTGGATGGTACGCTTCTCAATATTGTGTCGCCTATGAACCCTGTGGCAGAGACATTAACAGTGTAAGTCCAGGCAGGTAAATTTGAGAGAGTATAACGACCGTCTGAATCGGTGATGTTGGAATAACCAACGTCAGCTGTGACCGTGGCGCCGACTATGGGACTGCCTGTGGTGGCATCTGTGACATTTCCAACTATATTGCCTGGCGGGACAGATTGCAGCAGGAAGTTCACCGTTTCTGTTCCCCCAGCTCTGACCCTAATGTTGCCTTGGGAGCTACTGGAGTATCCAGGCGCTGAAGCCGTGACAGTATAAGTTCCAGCTAACGCAAAAATAGTGTAGTAGCCATTGGCGTCGGTTGTGTTGAGAAATTCCGAGTCTGCCTTTACAAGAGCCTGATCAATGGGTTGGTTTGTCGTTTGATCTCTCACCGTTCCCGTGATTCTCCCAAAGGGCACAAGCGCGAAATTCAGACTAGTTGTTGCTCCAGACTGGACAGAAGCTGTTGTGGACTGAGCGACATATCCAACCTTGTAGGCGTCAACAGTCCAAGAAGCCCAAGCGGGAACGTTTTCTATGGAATACTGTCCATTTAGATCTGTTGTTGCTTCTCTTTCCCATGAGCCTCGGCGTACTCTAACTGTTGCTTGATTCACTGGGTCTCTGGTGGCGTCATCGGTGACTGTTCCAGAAATTCGTCCTGCAGGAACAGAGGCTGACGCGAAATCTGCTAACTGAGTGTTTCCTGTGCTTACAGTGACTTGCTGGGTTTGGCTCGCGTAACCCGGCGCAGAAACCATTAGCGTGTAGGTTCCATTTGACAGATCGAGCCATTCGTAGTGTCCAGTTGAGTTGGTGAGGCGAATTTCTTCTCCGATGGTTATGTTCGCTTCTGCTATGCCAGTGCTGGGCGATGCTGCATCATGCACTCTGCCTCTTATTGAAAGCATGTTGAGCATGAAGTCCGGCGGCGTATTCATGGTTGGATAGATGAATGTTGAATGTGTTTTTTGGACGTAGCCTAATGCGGTAATCGCTATTGTGTAAGGTCCTGGAGCCAATCCCGTGATGGTGTAGTTACCATAAGCATCGGTGGCTGTGGATCCATGCGATGGTCCACTGCATTCCACTTGGGCGTTTTCGATACCTGTGCCAATTTTCAGGTTTTTGACTTTGCCTTTGATTGTTCCTGTGGACTGACCATATGCGAGCGGCAAAGATGCGGTGAATGAACAGACTAGAAACAGGATTAACAAGCAACACGATGATCGGTACTTGACTATGGAGTGTTCAGTTTTCAGCAGCTTGGTCCGCCTTCAGTCAGATGGCACAAGACATAGCAAGAACAAAAAAAGGGGAGAGAGTATATGGCGAGCTTGTTGACCTTATCCACCGACTGCTGCGACGGCAGCGTCGACTTGGAGTAGTCCGCTGCCAACTGCGTCGTTAGCCCATTGTGTCCAGTAGTAGCCTGTTGGTCCGACGCTGACGAATATAGCCATGTATGGCATTGTTGCGGGTGGGAATCCGGCGCTGTTAGCGAATGTTACTGGAGCTTTCCAAGCTGTGCTTTCTAGGACGGCTTCCATTTGGCTTTGTGTGAGTTTTGCGCCCTTTTTCTCAGCTAGCAGTGCTGCTGCGCCTGCAACGTGTGGTGATGACATGCTGGTTCCGCTTACGTAGGCGTATGCTAGGCTCGGGTCTGACGGCAAGGGTCCCCATGCGGGTGTCCAATATGGTCCAACAACCCAGCCGCCCGACGCGGCTACGTCCAAATCTTGTCCTGCAAGCGCACGACTGCTGAATGAGGACATGTATGCTTGGGTGCCTGCCCATGTGCCATAGAGGATTGAGGCTGGTGCGGGTGTCATTAGATCTTCAGGTACGTCGTTGACCCAGAATGCCCGGTTTTCTCTGCCGCCTACTATAGGCCACCATTGTCCGGTCCAAGCAGATGAAGCCGCGGAGATCACTTGGGGGAATCCGCCTGGCCAACCCATGCCAGAAGCTCCTCGGTTGCCTGCAGATGCAACCACGATCACTCCGGCGGCGATTGCATTGTTGATGGAGGTTTCGATGTCAGATGACGGTGCACTTGCGCCAAGGCTCATGTTAATTATGACTTTTCCGGGCTCAAACATGCCTGAAGTGACTAATGATGTGACGTAGTCGATGCCTGCGGCAACCATCCCAGATGTGCCCCAAGCTGTCTGGCGAGTGTAGTCGTAGAATGACAGGACTTTGACGGGTATTATCTTGGCTAACGGCGCTACCCCTGTGACTGGCATTCCGCGGTAGTTGTAACCAATTATAGTGCTTGCTACATGGGTTCCGTGTCCGCTGACGGCGTCGTCCCATGGAACCGTTGTGATAACGCCCGTGTCAAGGTCTTGCACAAATCCTATGCCGAGTTCAGTGACTATGCGGTTTCTTGGGAAGAAGTAGTTCCAAATGGGCAACATGCCTGTGTCCAAAACCGCGACCACAACGCCTCTGCCATACCATTTGCTGTTCGGGTGAGCAAGCTGGTCTATGTCAATCATATCTTGATCAAAGGCAACCATTCCGCCCACAAAATCAGTGAATGTCTGACCTGGAGGGTATGCTTGGTTCATTGTAAGGTCTGGAGGCAATGGGATGGCTTCAACGTCTCCAACTGAAACTATGGAGGGTGCTTTCACCAATGGCAACGCAGTGAAAATGGCTATTGTCAGTAGTGCTATTGTTATTTGGGCAAACAGTTTGTTTTCTCTCATGATGGTTTGTCTCTCCTTTCTCCTACAAGTTTTAAGCGATAACTAGTGATGCTTACTACGCTATAAAAATTTGTGGAACAATCTTCTATGCCTCTGTATATCGTTTTGATAGTGGCTTTTCGCCACAGGTTTTTACTCACTTTCATGTGAACCCTAGCGCAAAGTGGCCTGCGTTGCCTAGTGATTCCGGGCTGAGGGCGTGAACAGCCAGATGGAATAATGGTCTCGTATATTAGACGGATATATTTCAGATTCTTAACAAGCCTTTTATTAAAAGGCGCACCATGTTGGGGACGGGCCTCCACAAAGGCATGACTTCCGCACGAAGATCGACCGCCAAGTCTACGCAAAATCCTGCTAACACTCAAATGTGGTTCGAAGCAACGTGGAGGTCCACTATCGACTTCTTGCTTTGTGTGTTCTTTTTTCACATTTTGTTTAGAGTCAAAGTCCAACCCAAAGGGATGTCGAAAGAGTGAAAACTATTAAGATCAGATGCGTACGGAAAGAGTAAGCGTGGGAGAAAATCGCTCTTAAGAGAAGGATCAAGTAAGCGAGAGTTAAGAAAAGGGGTAATTGCCTAAAGGTTCCATCCACTCGATCTCCGTTAAAGGAATTCTGCTGGCTTTTGCTCTGATCGAGGCAGCGAAGTGCAAGACATTTCGATCTGGTTCGAAGCTGTGAAGGCTGCGTGCCGCTTTTGTGATGAGCACGTTTACTATGACTGAGCCATCTCTTAGGTGAAGGTTCACTTTGCGTCCAATGTGTGAACGCGCCACGTTTAGGTCGATTGTGTGCATGTGTTTCACCATTCAATGTCTTTTTCAGCTATTTCGCCCCAGCAGTGACGGCAGATAGGTAACACTTGGTCTTTGTACTGAATGTAGACTTCGATATTTGTGCTGCTGCATTTGCCGTTCCACGGGCTCTTGCATGAGTCGGCCATTTTCGATGTCACCCTCTCATTGAGTGCCCCAACCGCATCAAGATGATATAAATTCTGTGACCAAGAAGCAAGGTATGTCGGTGAGGGACTAGAGTGAAAGTGAAAATGTGGCGAATGTTTCAGAGTGTTCTTGGATTTAAGGATTTGTTCCTCGTTCATATGTCGGTGTTTACGCTTGTTTATTGAGGCGCAAATCTTAAATTGATGTTGTGCAATATTCTCTTTGCTGAGTAATGCGATGAAATCTAAAACAAAAGCGGCTCTTTCTTTCTTGTTTGCCATTTTGCTCGTCTCTATATCTGTCATGGCTTGGCAGTTTCGAACTGCCGCGGACCCAGTTCCTGAGGGAAATCCCATAATCTCAAACGGATTACGCAGCATGCTTGCTTCTGCCACTCCAGATCAGAAGATCAAAGTATGGATAGATTTCAACGCAACAATGTATCACGAAGTCACGGGTCTAACTAAACCCCCTGCTTTGATACTGGGTGCAAGAGGTGTTCAACCTCCTTTTACCACATCTAACGAAAAGCGGGAAGTCATATGGTGCGCCGTGGACCTATTGTCCAAGGACATCGAACAGGCAGTGTCAATCGCAGGCGTGAATAAAGTTGATTTATACACGATTCCAGAAGAGATATTCGATTTCTACCCGCTTTCCCAAGCGGAAAGTGACTATGTGCGAGACTTGCGCAGTAATAGAAAAAGTATGGAAGAAGTCCTCAAGTACTACCCTGTGCGTGCAATTCGAAGGGTTGATCCGGTTCTCTGGGCTCTCACATATAGAGCATCGATTGAACAGCCTTTGGCGAAGATTAGAGTCTTGTTTGACACACCTTCTGATGCTTCGAGTCAAAGTGTTATTGTTGCTTTGAATAAACATGGCCTAGCATATAAAGACATCAAAATGGAATCACTACAGGTGATATTTGCCGATATCCCGCCAAGTCTCGGGCTTCTTTCGGAGCTATCATGGCTTCCGGTAAACGCATTACTTCCAAATTGGGCGAGCTATGCTTTAGCCTAGTCGGAGGAATGGTGAAATGGTTTTGCCTTCGCCCAAATTTCTTCTGCTGCTTTTCCTCGCCACGTTCTTTGTGCTACCGCCATCGGTGAAAGCATTAGACATCAGCAATAGTGTGATTAGATCTGACATGGTTAGAAACGATCTGAACATTCGTGGTCGAGGCGTAGGGGTAGCGGTTTTGGATACTGGTGTAGATGCTTTCCATCCTGCCCTCACTGGGAGAATAGTCTCGCAAGTAGACTTCACCGGAGAAGGCGTAGGAGACTTTAACGGCCATGGAACACACGTTACAGGCATTGTTGCGAGCCAGGACGCTACTTTCATCGGCGTTTCTCCTGCCGCGGATATTTCAAGTGTCAAGATATTGAATGCGGTTGGATGGTGGTTTTACGACTGGTATTTCCAAGGTACTCAGTGGGTTTACCGGAATAGGGATGTCTTTAACATAAGGGTTGCAAGCCTCTCCGCAGGCGAGCCCTATAACACGTTCAATTACGAGGTTGGTGGGACGAGTCTTTGGAGTCGGGCCGCTGACGAACTCGTTGACGCCGGAGTGGTATTCGTAGCAATAGCGGGTAATGAGGGCCAATTTGATGAATCAGAGCAAATCAGGGATCCAGGGGTTGCCTTCAACGTTATAACAGTGGGCGCTGTTGATGATCAAGGTAATGCTGACAGGGATCAGTCAGTACTGCCACAATTTAGCAGCAGGGGTCCTGCTTCAGGCGGAAGGCCGAAGCCTGATCTTGTTGCGCCAGGCGTTGACATTTGGTCTACTTTGCCCAACGCAGCGTGGGGATCAGGTGATGGGACCAGCATGGTAACACCTCATGTAAGCGGTACCGTTGCGCTGATGCTTGAAGCAAACCCCAACCTTAGACCTCTGCAGGTTAAGGCTGCACTGAGACAAACTGCTTATCTGAATAATGATTTGAGAGGTCGTTCGATTAATGCCCGGGGGTGGGGAATCGTCGATGCCTACGCAGCAACTTTGCAGGCTCAGGCTCCAAACTCAATCGACATGAACTTGAGCTGGGATCCCTTTGCGTGGAGGTCTTTGGAGAAAATCGAACATTATTCTTGGGGCTACACGGTGAAAACCGTTGTTTTCGGCGTTAATTCCATTGGCGGCTTTTCGTTATTTTCCGTGTTGTTCAATAAGACAATAGTGAACAACCAGACCGGTCAGGTGCAATATGTTCCGGACATGTTGTTCGGTCAGATAAGTTCTTCATATGTTTGGGTTGATCACAAGAGATATTTTCTGGAAAAAAGGTACTTTGAGCGAGGACCAAGGCCGTTGTACATCAATGATGGCGATCGAGACTATTGGCTAATAATTGGCGAAATGAGAATAGAGGACATGGAATTGAAAATAATGCATTCGGTTAAGAGCTGGAGTCTAACGATTGAACCAATCTGGTTCGTTAAGAACACTGGGAGCAGACGCCATCAGTTTGCGCTACTTCAGTTTCTAGACGCCAAACTGATAACATCAACAAACAATTATGTAACGTACTCTTGGAATGGAGCCACAATTTACAGCGAAACAAAAGTCTACTACATGGGGCTAATTGTTAAGAATACAATGGTTAGTTCACCACAACTCTACCTGGACCCTACCTACAACGATCACCCGTGGGAATGGATTCTCCGAGGTAACCCGTTTACGCATGATCCTGATAGCGAGTTGAACAGCGAAACTGTCTATGATACTGACATATCATTGTACTACAAGGCCGACTATCCGAGAATTGAGCCTAACTACCAGTGGGCTGTAGGCCCATGGATATGGATATCCGGATAAGCAATAGAGTCAAGCCCATCAAATACATGGGGTCCGTACTGATATCTGCTTCCGTTTTGTTGACTCTACTACTTTGTTCACCTTCTCTTGTAGGCTCTGGCTGGATGAGCGTTGGTGCGTTTGTGGAGTTCGACATGAGGCACGAATCATACTTGTACAGCATCGGCGGGGTTCATTCAAAGATTAATTGGAGGATAGAAGCTTTCGAAGACACCAGCATAGTCCTAAACGTTACAGCCTATCAGACTTCGGTGGAGGGAGCATACTCTGGCTCGAGAGGCGACCCCGAGGTTGGGTCGCCGGTTGGGGAGCCGCCTCTAAACTTCTTGATGACAGTCGGTTCTTCTAATGGAAGTTATAGACTCTACAACCAACATATCATAGTCAACGCAACAGTTTTAGGCACAGTCAAGAGCATCAAACTCGGGAGAACCACGTTCCAAGTTTCAGGTCAACCTGTCTTGAACACAACCTTAGGATTCATAGAAGCCTTTGAACTTAAGCATACAAGACTCATTGATTTCTCTTTGAGAGAAGAAACAACTCTTCTCGTCAGCAAATCAACCGGCATTGTTATCAGACAACTTATCCAATGGTATGATGCCGACTCAGATGTCTTAGGCGCTGAAAGAGAACATAACATCTCGAAGACAAACGTAGATATACCTTTATGGAGCCCCCCACCGTTCGATTTCCTCAAGAGCTACCCCTGGCTACCAATTGTGGTAATCGCTATCCCACTAGCCCTGATTATCATCGTCATATGGAAGAAACGTCCATTCAAGAAAAAAGCGCCTACTGGACAGATGTCCGACAAACTGGATTGATTTCAGCTAGCTGTGGCTCATTCAATAACCATAAGAGATGCCGACGACCGCTTCCTGCCATCAATCTCATTCATAGCGTTGCCTTCGCCAAGTGTTGTATGGGCATTGACGCCAGCAGTAAAAACTGCCCTTCATTGTACAACTTCTGCACTCAGCATTATTGAAAGGTCTAGGTCGAGGCCTTCGTGATCTCAGAGGGCGTTGAGCCAAAAGACGTTGACACTCCACCAAGAAATGAAATGACTTACCTCGCTAATAAACAGTTAATTAAGACTCAAATTAACGAGGCGCCTTTCTATTTTGCTGTTTTTTGAACAGCTCCACCAGTTCTTCCAAAGCCTTCGAGGGGTCACCTTGAGTCGGTGAGCCAAATGCGCCTCTCCACCATCGTATTGATCTTTCAAGTTCAATTCTGGCAAAGAGGGCAAGAAATAGTCCTAGAACCGTCAATGTTATAATAATGTTGAGAGGGAATCCAAAGACAAGCGTCATTGTGGGAATCAGCCAATAAATGAAGAGGCCCACAAGGAACACAAAAACGGGCACCACTATCCCGTGCAAGATTCCTTCAATAAGAGGAAGCTTTCTGACAATGATAAAGGGTATCCTTGGAACGGGAAGCCACATCAGCAGCCTTACCAGTACACGATATCGAAGTTGCATTCTTGAATAAAGCGCCTCAAGATCTTCTTCGTGCTGTGACAATATTGCTGCGATCCTAAAGCGAAAGGAAGACGAACAGTGTTTAAATATCTTTTTGGATGGTCGACCTACTTTGCCGTTCTTCTAGTGCTTCGTGTGGGTTTGCGCCGGGAAACTATGCTAAAAGTGCATACGCTTACTCCGACCAAAATCGACGCGAATGCGTACGGAAGCAGGTTCAAATTGGGATACTCAATTCGAGACGTTACCACCATTCTGAATATCACTATCTGGAGAGGAGACCTTGGGTCAAGTAGCCCCGGGGCACCTACTTGAACCGTGTACAGCCCTGTATAGTTTGCCGAGATTCCATTTTGGAACTGTGTACCATATGATATGCCTGCAGTCAGATTGTGGTAAGGATCGAAAACATTGACTATTACTTCGTTTGGATCGACATAGGAACCTCCCCCATAGTATTTTGCGACAAACTTCTCACCTTGAGTCAAGCTAACATTCGACACCTCAGGCACATCTCTATATCCTTCCGCGATTTTCTCAAGATTTTCATCCTCCCTAGTAACTGCATTCCTAGAAATCGCAGAAAGGGCAAGTCCAAAAAACAATAGGATCAAGCCTATGCCAAGCAGCTTAATCCTCATGATCTAGCCTCCATCGAAAATATTTCATACTCGACCTTAAAGGGATTATTCTTTCAGGATCTCCAATCAGACGTGCTGATTTGTTTTAGTTCGGAAGGTCAAGAAATGGACCATGATTTCTAGAGTCTCCCTTACGCAGTGGGGGCGAACTCTTTCCATTTTGCTGTTCCGATCAAGTTGCACGCGGCATAGTGTCCATCCCCATAATCATTGAGAGCAGGCTCTTTTTCTTTGCAGATCGGAAACTCGGCGATTGGACATCTTGTGTGGAATCTGCAGCCTGAGGGTGGATTCACCGGGCTGGGAATCTCGCCTTTTATCACTATGTCGCTGCGCTTGACAAGGGGATCTGGAACAGGTACAGCTGAGATTAGTGCTCGGGTGTAGGGATGCATGGGTTCATAAACCAGTTTGTCCGTCGGTCCCTTTTCCATTATCTTCCCCAGATACATCACTGCAATTCTGTCACACATGTGTCTAGCCAAAGCCAAGTCATGGGTAATGTATACGAAAGAGGCGCCTGTTTTCTCGACCAATGTGGACATCAGGTTCAAGATGTCTGCTCGGATGGAAACGTCAAGCATTGACACGGGTTCGTCTGCGACAATAAACTCGGGATTCAGAACGAATGCTCTTCCAGTTGCAACTCTCTGGCGTTGTCCACCACTTAATTCGTGTGGATACCTGAAAACGAATTCTTCAGGAGGAATTAGATCAACGTCTTCGAGGGTTTTGTAGACTTTCTCTTCCACCTGTTTCTCATCATGACCTAGTCCTTGGACTTGGAGTGGTTCAGATAAAATGTCGTTGATTGTCATTCTCGGGTTCAAGGATTCATAAGGATCCTGAAAAACGATCTGCATTTTTTGGCGAAGAGGCTTCAACTCAGAGTCTGACAGAGTCGTTATATTTTTTCCATGGAACACTATTTTTCCGCTTGTTGGATCAATCAGTCGCAGCATAAGTCTCCCTGTGGTTGTCTTTCCGCTGCCGCTCTCACCTGCCAAACCAAAGATCTCGCCTCTTCTAACATCGAAGCTTATGTCATCTACCGCACGAACATGGAGCTGACTCCTCGAAAAGATGGATGAGAAGAGTCCCATTTTGACCGGGAACCACTTCACCAGATTTTCTACTTTCACAACGACATCTTGCGCCATAGCAGTTCTTTTCCTAAGTCTTTGTCACGAGATAACAAGCCGCATAGTGACCTTCACTTATCTTCTCCAATTCTGGCATCTTCATCCTGCATACTTCCATGGCGTATGGGCATCTTGGATGGAATCTACAACCCGACGGAGGATTCAACAGGTCTGGCGGCTGTCCAGGAATCGATTTCATCTTTGTCCTTGCAGCCTTAATGCTTGGGAAAGCTGCCATCAAACCCTGCGTGTACGGGTGCAAGGGCTCTTTGAAAATGCCGACAACGTTTCCGTATTCTGCAATCCCACCGGCATACATGATCGCTGCTTTTTCACATGTTTCAGCAATAATGGACAAATCATGGGTGATTAATATCATAGCGAGGTTGAGTTTCGTCTTGAGCTCTCGTAATAGTCTAAGAACCTGCGCCTGCACGATAACGTCCAACGCGGTTCCCGGCTCGTCTCCTATTAAGAGGTCGGGGTTGCACGCAATCGACATGGCAATCAGTGCCCGCTGTCTCATTCCGCCGCTGAACTCGTGGGGATAGTTGCTTCCTCTTGCAGGCCCTATGCCAACCATTTCTAGGAGTTTTCGAGTTCTTTCCTCAGCCTCTTTTCTGGAAACTTCGGGTTCATGTGTTACAATGGCTTCGATTATTTGTTCTCCAACTTTGAAGACTGGGTTCAAGGCGTTCATTGCGCCTTGAAAAACGATTGCCATCCTCTTCCATCTCACGTTCTTTCTCATATCGTCTTCAGGGAGCGTCACGATGTCGGTGTTGTCAAAGAGTACTTTGCCTTCAATTATTCTGCCAGCGCCTGGAAGCAACCTTAGAAGGGACAGTGCAACTGTGGTTTTGCCGCACCCTGACTCGCCTGCGAGGCCTAAAGCTTCTCCCTTTTCCACTTGGAAGCTGATGCCCTCAACGGCTTTCACTGGGCCTCTGAGCGTTGTGTAATATGTTTTTAAATCCTGCACATCTAACAGCGGCATCTTCCAATGCCTTCCAATCTCTCCGGGTGTTCCTAGGAGAGGTTGAGTGATAAGCTGGATGGATAATATAAGGCTTTTTTGAATGAAGAAGCTCATCTAATCTTGCATTTTTGCGCTGAATTCTTGTCGAGTCTTCTGATATTTTGGCCACGTTTCCTTAGCGAGTGAACTGGTATTGTAGCTCCATTGTTTTCAGAAAGGTTGGGGTTGTAAGCGAGACTCGAAAGTTGAGGTGCCACCGCATGTTTCCTTGCGTGCTTGGCTTTTCGTAATATTCATTGAAGCTCCGCGCTGTTTCGTCATGGGCAACGATGTTCATTGAAAAGCGATTGGTTGAGTATGGTGACACTCGTAATGGTTGGATCGGGGAGACGTAGCCGTCGGGTAGTTGCCAGAGATTTGTCACGATTTCTTGGTAAGGTGTTCCGGAGCGTGGTCCTCCTGGTGAAATCACGATAGTGTGGTTTTCTCCTTCAAAGTAGACTGTTCCAGTCATACCATTTAGCATCAGGTCTCCGTAGTCTGTTGGATTTTTCACCTTCAATGTCACAATGACTTCCAAATCGTCTTGTGTTGTGCTAAATCTGAGGCCGGTTAATTCCAGTTTCAGGTTGGCTAAAGCGTTGAAGAATCCCAGATATTTTGTGGTGGCGTCAGCTAGCGAGATCGATGAAAGGACTGTCACGGCTAGTAGGAGAATCTTCGCCGTTTGCCGCTTTGACATGCTCAAGTTCTTTCACCGATTTGTCAAGGCAAGCTATATTAGCCTATTTTCTCATCCTTCGCTTTGATCGTGATGTTCAGAGTGGAACTCAGAGACCTAGCCGCGACAGTTGGCTGGGCTGTCGTGCTCTCATCCATCATCTCGCCTGCTTTGTATGTGAGGGCCTCGCTAGCCGAGTCAGATTTTGTTCTTTTGTTCTTTGGAAGTGCAATTGTGGGCGCTGTGTTGGCGGATTTGGAAAGGTTGATTATTAGTTGCGTTGTGGCCATTACGTCGTCCCTCGCCATCATTTATGTTTGCTTGAACCTTCCCGTCATCCTAAACTTGGCTGTTGCAGGAGAGGCCTTAGGCGTCACGGCGGTTGTGATGATTTTCCGAGCCATCTTCCCGATCTCCATCGTTGTTATTCTTTTCGGAGGCCTACTCGGCAGTTTTGTAGGAGAAAGGCTGAACCTTCGTTAACGTCTCTGTCTCAGTTTCGGATTCAGTATCTCGTCAAGCGCATATCCGATCAGTATGAAAGACAGAGACACTAAGGCAATTGACACTCCCGGGGGAACAATCCACCACCAATACTGGCCGCCTTGGTATTGCTGCGCGTCGTAAAGTGTTCTTCCCCAAGATGCTTGATTCGGATCAAATAGTCCCAGCCAGCTTAGGGCTGCCTCTGACAGTATGGCGCTTGGAACGTTTAAGGCAAGTGAAACATAGACTAGGTTCATTACGTTTGGCAGCACATGTCTGGATATTATATGCCATTTGCCGGCTCCTACTGCTTTAGCTGCCTCCACGAATGGTCTTTCTCTTAAGCTGAGAGTCTGAGACCTAACCATTCTTGCGAAACCCATCCATCCTAGGACGCCTATGACCATGATTAGGTTCCAAAGTGAAGGTCCCAGCACGGCGATCAAGACTAGTAGGAGTGGCAGCCCGGGGAGAACAAGGAGTGCGTCTGTGAATCGCATTAAGATTTCGTCTATTACTCTACCTAGGTATCCAGCGATCAAGCCCACGAACAAACCAATGAATACAGATAAGACAGCTGAAAAAATTCCGACAAAAAGTGAGATGCGCGCTCCGTAGACTAATTGTGAGAACAGATCTCTTCCACGTTGGTCGGTGCCGAGAACACCGTAGGCGTTTCCGTAGAGCCTGAAGCCTAAGTCGTCGACGTTCACCGATATGTCTCTGTCCACTGTCCCGGAATTTTGGTCCGTGAATATTACTTCAAAACCGTACTGGTATTCTCCGGGAATTGGGAAAACTGCTTTTGCCGCTTTCAGTCCTATTATTCCAGTGATCTTTTGAACTCTTTCAACCATGCGCGATTCATACGAGTCAACGCTGCTGGTGGGTGTTATCCAGTGGCCTGTTGTGTTTGTTATTTTTGGCGATGTCCAGAGGTAGAATCTGTCCAAGGTTACGTTTCCCACGCGAAGTGGGCTGCCGCTTGCGTTGGCGATGAAGAGTCTGGTTTCGACGTTTACTTCCTCAGCCCCGTTGACCAGCACGGTCACGTCGGCACTGAATCTTTCTGGTGGTGATCCATATCGATAATCGAAGTTGTTTGTCAAGACTACATAGACTGTTCCTGCGGGTGCTCTTGATCTTGCCCGGTGGAATGATATTTCTGCTGATCCTGGGCCTGATCCGCCGAATTCAATGGGCCTTCCCAGGTCTGAGTGTTTTAGTGTGATGCTGCTCAGAGAAGGATAAGCCGTCTCAACCGTGAGGTTCCAGTCAGGATTGCTGCCGGTGAGTGAGTCAGCTAATAGGAAGTGTGGGTCCTTTACTGGGTAGATGTCTTCGGCTACGTTTTGGCCGCTAGGCATATATTTGAACCATATAGGCTGGGCGTAGTCGCTGGACACGAAGTTGTCAAATGTTGGGTCGTTGGGTGTCAAGAGTGGCGCGCCCACCGCCAAAAATGCAAAGAAAACCAGTATTGCTATGCCGAACATTCCTCGTCTGCTTCGGCCGAAGACTTTGAGAAAGTTTCTGAATCTCTTAGCTGTGAATACGAATCTGGATCGGTAAGTTGGCCTCGTGACGGTCATCCTGTCACCCATATTTGATCCGGGGATCAACGATACCGTACAGGACATCTGCTACAAAGTTGGCTGCGATCACGCACAAAGCTATTAGATAGAAGATTGTTTGAAGGGCTGGATAGTCGCTATATGAGATCGCCTGCCAAGTCCATTGTCCTATTCCAGGATACGTGAACACTTGCTCCGTTATTATTGCCCCGCTCAATATGAAACCAAACGTGAGAGCCACACTTGTGATCAGTGGCAGTGAGGCGTTTTTCAACGCGTGTTTGAACAAGACGGTTCTTTCTTTCAGACCCTTTGCCTTTGCGGTCAGAATGTAATCTTCTGAGAGTGTCTCGAGCATTGTAGCCCTTGTCAGAAGCAGATATCCGCCGTAGCTGAACACCGTAAGAGTAAGAGCTGGAAGGAAAAGGTGCAGCAGTCGCCCTTGAATCTCTATTAGACTCGGTAAGGCAATTTGAACGCCCATGAGGCTGCCCAAAATAATTTTTGGAGGAAATCCTCCGGTTGACTGAAATTCTATAGCCCAAGCTGGTGGGTATGTGTTGGCGTTTGGGAACCAGCGAAGGTTGAAATAAAACACTAGTAGGAGAACCATGCCTATCCAGAAGGAGGGAAGTGAATACGTCGTTAATGAGCCGAGAACGGACACGTTGTCGAAGATTCCCCCGCGTTTTTGTGCTGCTATCACTCCAAGCGTAATGCCTAGTACGATTGCTAGGATTTCTGAGGTTCCCATTAAGAGAAGTGTGTTGAATAGGCGGTCTCCAACTTCGTTTATTATGTAGTCGCCTGTGCGGTAGGAGGCGCCAAATCTGAAAGTGAGCATATTTAGGATGTACAGTCCAAATCTTTCGGTGACACTTTTGTCTAGGCCGAATCTTGCTATAATCTCATTTCGCATCTCTTCGTTCCTGATTCTGTTTGATCCTGCGAAGACTTCGATGGGGTTTCCTGGCATTAGCTGGAATATTATGAAATTCAGCGTGAGGACGAAGAAGACGAGGAAAACAGAGAACAGAGTTCTTTTAACTATGAAGCCTCGAAGTCCCACCTTTCTTCACCTTTCACTCTTGAGACTCGGTTTTCTGTGGAGAGTGATGTGTCCGTGGGCGAGGTATTTTAAAGTTTCGTGTAGCCTTTTTTTCGCCTGCTGTTGCTGTTTTCTGTAAGTCTCTTCTATAATTGGACTAGTAAAAAGCCTTAAATTTATCTGAGGTCCATGTCTGTATTGCCGAAAAAGGAGAAAGGAGAAAGAAAAATTCATGAACCAGACTATTAAATCATTAGCTTTGTTTCTGGCGTTTGCTACGTTAGCAACAATGGCACTGGGTATAATCCCGAAAGCTACAGCTGGAGGTCCCCCAGGTCCCGTAACAGGCAACATGCTGATCAGGATATTCAATGCCCCTGATCAAGAAGAGCTTGCCTTAGCTACTGGAGACATCGACATGAACGACTGGCCCCTGAGCAACACATTCATAACTGCTCATGCGACTGATCCAACCATCACGATGAACGAGGTTGCTGAAATCGGCAAGATGGAGTTTGACATAAACAACCAGCTATGGCCTACTGGACCAATCACGTCACCCCGCGCTGGCGCAAAGAATCAGTTCTTCAACCCAGCGGGACAACGTGACATTGCAGCCTTGCACTTCAGGCGCGCGTTGGCTCATCTGACAAACAAAGACAAGTACACAACCACGTTCATGGGTGGCTACGGTTACGTCATGCAGACGATTGTGCCTGTTCCAGCGCTGGAAGGCTTCACAGACTATTCAACATTGACTAATGCAACTGCGGTGGCTGATGCGGGTGCAGGTGGATACACTTACCCGTATGATCGTGCTGCCGCGATTGCTGAGCTTGAGGCTGGAGGCTTCCGTGATTGGGACGGTGACACCAAGCGAGAATGGAGTGGCGACGGCGGATCAACTTGGGAAGAACTGCCAAACATGAAATTCTGGATCAGACTTGACGACCCGAACCGAAGGCAAGCTGGAGAAGACCTTTACAATGAAATGGTTGTTGTTGGAATTCCCGAAGCAGCATCAACGGGTGCTATAGGCCTTGACAAGCGTATTGCTGAAAGGTCAACTGCCTTCAACCAAGTTATGGTCCTCTACGACTATAACTTCTACACAGGCGGGTGGAGCATGACCGCAGATCCAGACTTCATCTTTGACTTCCTCCACTCAAGTATGGGTCAGTACAGTTGGGCGAACAATTATCCCGGCTTCAAGAACGCAGAATTCGACGACTATGCCGAGAGAGTCAAGTATCCATTGACGTTAGGTGCTGAGTTGCGAAATGCTGCGATTCAAGCGCAATGGGTTGCAAACAAATACATACCAGTCATTGATCTATGGGCTTCAAAAAGTGTCAAAGGTTACAGAACTGGCTGGGATGGTCCAGTCAACTATGCAGGTTTTGGAACCGACCAGAGCTGGTCGTTCCAGCAGATGAACTGGACCGACGGAGTAGGAAACAGTAGAAATGGCCCGGCTGACACAATTGTGTGGGGCTTCAAGAGTGACATTTCAGCGTTGCAAGTGATGACTTCGGAGTGGCTTTGGGATTGGAACGTGCTTAGCCTGATATACGACACCATGATCGCCCGAAACCCGTACAACCTGCCTAACGAAGTGGGTACTTTGGCGACAAGCTGGAGTTCAACGAACAGCTATCCTGGTTGGGTGGGCAACACCGTCGTCGAGTTCACGATGCGAACCGACGCCAAGTTCCACGATGGATCGCCTGTCAAACCAGCCGATTTCGCGTACAGCGTCTTAGCTGTTAGGGCTGCTGGTGCGGGCAACGCATGGAACTTCCCCGTCGCGATGGATGTCAACAAGATTGAGATTCAGGGAAACACCATCAGAGTCTTCTTCAATGTCGCAAGTGCATTCGCGGTTCACTGGGTGGGTTTCATGCCGGTGATAAACAAGGACTTATGGGATGATGCGATCGGTGTTGGAACACCAGCAGGCTACACGGGCTTCATTCCAGACGATACGAATGGAGTCTACCTGCCTGGCACATATGCCGATGCAAGCCAAATAAGAGCGTATCACCCATGGACTAGCCTAGCCGCTGGTGATCCCACTAAGAACGACCTATCAGAAGACGGCTCATGGATCTTCAGCTTTGTGTCATACTCTGTTGGCAACAACGTTGCTTTGTCAGCGTGGTCACAAATGTATTCGACTATAGAATGGCCTGGACATTCCCAATTCACTTTCGCGGAATTCATTGACAAGGCCTTCAACCAGATTGGCAACGTCAACTACAAGAACGGATACGGCGACCAGTTGGATTGGTACACAACAGACAAGAAGATTGACCTACCCGATTTGTTCAAAATTGCCACGTCGATGCCATCTACCAGTGGTATGCCATGGGGTCCGGGACAGAACCAGTTTAACCCAGATGCCGACGTTAACAGCGACAATGCAGTCAATGTCATCGATCTTGCAACAGCTGCCACAAACTATAACAAAAAGCAAGGATAAGATGGGGTGAATATTGTGAGAGGAAAAACTAGAATTTGGTCAATTGCTGCGGTCTTCATTGCAACCCTGATGGTTTCCATGATGAGTGTTCCGAAGGCATACGCTGACAACATAGTCTCTGTTACACCTCCGGAGTCTGGACCCGGGAGCCCGGGTGACAGCTTTAGCGTGGACGTCGAGCTTGATTACGCTGAGGGCGTGCGAGCTTTTGAGTTTACGTTAAGTTGGGACCCGAGAATCCTCAGATTGAACGCGTTGACGCCGGTTGTTGAGGGTCCGTTCTTACCGATGGGTGGTCCGACATTCTTCGTCAAATCCATTGGCATAGCAGGTGAATCAATAACGGCTGGCGACTTGATAACAATCTACAGTTGGGCTGATGGCAGTGGAGTTCTCGCCACAGTCAACTTTGTGGTCATTGCAGGCGGTCAGACAGATCTTAGCCTCACAGCGAAACTGTACGACGTTGACTTCAATGAAATGTTCACAGACGCTGTCGGCGGACACTTCTGGAGTCCATTCCCATTCATTGACTTCACTTGGCGGGTACCAATAGCTGTGGAGTTGCCACCGCAAGGTTCTGCGAATGTTACAGGCTACGGCTATTACATTGCAGTAGACCCTGACGGTGACTGGGACTATCGTCCATTACCAGACTATTGGAAATTCGTGCCAGTGTTAGCTTTGAATGACGCTGACGGTACTCCGGAAAGCGTTGCCAATGTTCAGGGCGCTACAATGTTCTACGGCGACGAGATAACCTTCGATGGATCTGGAAGCTACGACCTAGACGCAAGTGGCAATCCAGCTACACTCAACCCGAGCGCCTTCAGATGGACCATTAGAGCCGCTGGTCAAGACACAATCGTGTACCGCGGGACAACTTATGACTCACGATATGAGTCCGGCACTGAACTTCCGTTCGGACCTGTCATGAGTTATATGTTCCCAGGTGGGATTCCATCGATGTACACGCTTTATGGTCCAACGCATCTTGGCTGGCACGACTTGGCTCTTGAGGTCACTGACTCTGATGGCAACGTAGCTTCGTACCACACATGGATCAGAATCTTCAGGATGTCACCTGCCAAAACCGTAATGGTCAGCGTACCAGGTCCGAAGCATTCATTGTCCAAAGATGGCGACACGATGACTTTCGCAGGCAAGATTCAGAACCGAGGAGGCACAAACTTCTTCCCATACGATGCGCTGTCAGTATACTTAGAACTCGCTAGGATGATTCACGCATTCTTCTGGGGAAGAGTGCAGTTTGACATTCTCGATTCCGCAGGCAACGTTGTTGACACCGTGTACTCTGACGCCCTATGGCTCGGAGCAACAGAGACTCCAGTCGATACAATGAAAGCAACGTGGACAATTCCGTCAGGCCTTCCAGCAGGAACATACATGGTCAGAGCTAAGGGATACTTCAGCGTTAATGGAGTTACCTTCGGCTTTGGTGCCACAGGAACTGCGTTCAAGTCATTCGAAATCCTGCCGTAAAATCGATCCACAACATCATCTCCCTTCTTTTTTTTTGTTTATCCGCAAATAGATAAATAGAAATAGTGAACGAGACGAAAAAGCCACATGAGCCACAAGAAATTTACATCCTTCATGCTTGTCCTACTTCTGGCAAATGTCGTGTTCATGTCAGTTGTAGACGCGTTTACTGCTCCGCTTATTTGGTCCGGTGAGATTTTGCTCACAGTTGACCCTACCTTCACTTACGAAGATGACAACGGGAAAAACATCACTATTTACTTTACACCGCTTGACGAGTTTGCTTCTATCATCTCCGCGCAAAACAAAGACGTCTGGATTGCGTGGCAATCCGAGTTTCCGCCAGAAAACCCTGACCGGTTTGAAGTGTTTTACAAGGTTTACAAGGGATACTGGACTAACGCAACTCAGCTCACTAACAATCCGAGCAGGAACAATAGAACTCCGGCATTGCTTCAGACTTCTGATGGCACCGTTTGGATTTTCTGGGTTTCTGACAGAACAGGAAACAACGAGGTTTTTTACAGGACGACGTCTAACTATGGTGCATCATGGACCTCTGAAATGCAGGTGACAAATGACACAAGAAGAGACGGAAATCCAGCTGCTGCGCAAACAAGTGATGGAAAAGTCTGGGTTGTCTGGTCGAGACAGATGAACCTCACAACAGAGCAAATTCTTTACAAGACTTTTAACGGTACAGGTTGGTCAGCTGAGAATCAATTGACTGCAACCATCAATGTCATAAACCAATTGCCATCAATCGTTCAAGCCGCAGATGGCAAGATATGGGTTTTCTGGAGTCAAAATATGACAACGACCTTCCATATCTTTTACAGAGTATTCAACGGAACTGGATGGTCGGATCTAGGTCAGCTTACGACGGACAACAGATATAATATAGATCCGACGGCTTTTGTCGAGAGAGATGGAACGATCTGGGTTTTCTGGGCTTCCAAGACGCAGCAAGCGCAGGCATCATATGACCTCTATTACAAGACTTCTGCAGATAATGGCGCAACGTGGTCTAGCAGCTTCCAGTTTACCACTAATCAAGAGAATGATTGGCAACCTACAGCGACGCAAACTCAGGACAAGGGCATATGGGTCATTTGGACTTCGACTAGAGACGATCCCAACGGCAACCCGAATGAAGACCTCTATCAGCGCATCACTGTCTTAGGTGATATAGATCACAACGGCGCTATTGACATTTCCGACTTGGGCAAAATTTCCATGGCTTTGGCAACTGACCCGTACAATTGGCCGCATGGAACGGGGTGGAACGAATGGAATCCCGAGTGCGACCTGAATCTTGACAACAGAGTTAATATTTTGGACATGAGTATTGCTGCGGTGAACTTTGGTCGAACTGCATGATTCCCAGTTTCAGAAATGAGAAGGCTCTGGTACCTTTGATGATGGAATTCCGTTGCCACAAACATGAATTTGGAAGAAGCAGAAGCCTTAAATTCCTTTTGCCCGCTATACTGCACCCAACTTTACGTGCCGAAAAGTTTGTAGAAAGGTGAAACCTGTGAAAAGAGAAGCCTTGTTTGTTTTGTTGTTGACCGTTTCGGTTGTGCTTATTTCAACACCCGTTGAAATAGGCAAATCGGCTCTAGCCCCATTGTTGTATGTTCATGACCCGCTGACGCAAGGAGACGTTAGTTCAGCCGCAGTTGGTCAAGCTTTCACAGTGGACATAAGGATTGCAGATGTTTTGAACATGGTTGGTTATGAGTTCTACCTGAAATGGAATACGAGTCTGCTGGACTTCATTAGCGTGAAAGAGGGGCCATTCCTCAATTCAAGCGGGGCGTATCAGAGCTTTTTCGTACCTAAATATCCAGGTTCCCAGGGTTGGCCTTTTACGGACACAGTCTATGTAGCGGACGCACTTTACGCTCCCCAGTTGTCCACGTCTGCTTCAGAAAGCGGTGTCCTAGCTAGAATAACATTCGAAGCGTTAGCTGAAGGAGTCGGCACACTCGACCTTTACAGTAGTATACTTGTTCAATTTGATCCATTCACGCCAAGAGAAATCACTCATTCTCGCGAAGTCGGTTATTTTGCTTATCCGTTGCCGAAAGTTGTTGCTGAACCTCCAGAAGTGTTAGGCATAGTGCCGGGTGAGAGCTTCAATGTCAGTATCAACGCCGTTAATGTTGTCGGTGTCTACAATTGGACTCTGAAAATGAGGTGGACCGCGAGTCTGTTGAATGCTACAGGCGTTGTTGAAGAGTCGTTCCTCAGCGATGCAGGCATCACGGGTTTCACGAGTTCAGTTGATCAGAGTGGCGGCACCCTTTACGTTAATGCAACGTTGACTGGTGCTCCTTCGGAAGGTGTCTCTGGGAACGGCACCTTGGCAACGATTACGTTCAGCGCGGAGACGCGTGGCAGCACAGACCTTGAACTGTTCGATGTCAGATTGTACAAGCAGGATGGTTTGGTTTCGCCGGCTGCGGTTGAGAGTAGTTCTTTCACTAATACGCAGCGTGACGCATCGATTATTGACTCGTCGATTTCCTCTAATTCGGTGTCGAAGGGGCAGAAGGTTGACATTACTGTGGTTGTCAAGAACAATGGAGTGGAAAATGAGACTTTCACAGTCAGAGTTGACTATGACAGCCAGTCCGTTCGAAGCGTTACGGTGAATAATCTTGTTCCTGGAGCAACGCAGACTTTGAGTTACGAATGGGATACTTCAAACGTTGAGCCTAGGACGTACACGATCAAAGCTACGATTGTGGAGACGATTCCAGGCGAAGTCAACAAGGCGGATAACACTCGTACGATTGGCACTGTCACTGTTTCAGGCGGCGGAGGCATCGACTTCAACCTATTATTAATAGGTGGAGTAGTGGCAGTCGTCGTAGTTGCTGCCGTCGTGGGATTTCTCTTCCTTAGAAGAAGAAAGTAAGACGAGGTCTACGCTCTTCTCTATCTTTTTGATTTTTGTAGCAATCGTATTCTTCTTCTAGAAGTCTATTGGAGGAAAGGTTCAAATATGCATCGTTTCTTGATTAGCTGTTGCCTAAGGAGAAAGGAAAGATGCGGATTAGACGTACTGCATCCGTATTTCTGATTGTTCTCTTAATATCATATACGGCAAGTACCCTATTCGGCGTTATACTTGTGCCGAAGGTAATAGCGCAAGAGGAAGTTCAAGTCCTCCCTGCTTTGAATGTCTATGAGATAGGGCAAGAGTTCACCGTAGATATTGATGTTACGTACGTTGAGGGAGTTAGAAGCTGGCAACTTGAACTGAAGTTTGATCCAAGTATCATAACTACTGACACGAGCATGATAGACGAGGGGCCCTTCCTTCAGTCTGGTGGACAAACACTCTTCATTGAGACGGTGGGAGCCAATACAATTGCTCTCAGCTGTTTGATCACAGTCTATTCTTGGGCTGATGGCGGAGGGAGAATGGCGAACGTCACATTCCGTACCGTTGGCAATGGAAGAGTGGACCTCGACCTGTTTAACACTGTGTTCTATGATGCGGCTTTGATCCCAATACTTGATCAGCCAGCGCCCGTTGACAGCGTGTTTTATACGACGTTTCCTAGAGCCGTCTTCTATTATCTGCCTTCGACCACTGCTCAACCCATTTCAGGATACACAACCCCATATCATCTGAGCCGAGACCCGTTTGTGGACGAGATCATCACGTTCAACGCAACAGCTCACATACTGGAGGGTCGTTTCTTCGGGAGCTATGATCCAAACACGGCGACGCCAGGCGACCCTTCTGGGACGATAACGAATTATGCGTGGGATTTCAGCGATGGAACCGTAATCTCCGGGAGTGACCCAGTAACGACACACAGTTTCAGCGCTAGTATCACGTATATGGTTAACCTTACGGTGACAGACGGCGAAGGAAAATCAACCGAGTACTTGGCGCCCGTGAAGCCAATAATACGTGACGTGTCGGTTTCCATAATAGAAGTTGTGCCGACCCTAGTCAGTCCAGGTGAAACCGTCTCAGTCAAAGTGAACATCACTAACTATGGAAACCTTGGTAGCACCGAGCGTGTCAACGTGACCCTTTATCAAAATGATGGCGCGACCGACACTCTCATACCATACAATGTCAGCCGAGGGTTACGGGCATGGTCTAACGTTCATGAGAGAGACCCTGTGGGGGGAAGTCCACCTTGGCAGTTTATCCCAGGCACGCCACCAATAACCCTGAACTATACTTGGCAAACAGCGGGTCTTCCTGTAGGCAACTACACCATGTGGGCAAATATCAGCCAGGTTAATGACGACGCCAAGAAATTCCTGAGAGACCTGTACTTCAGAGAAATGGACCTAAATCTGGCGAACAATATTGACGTATGGGGCGAAGTCGAACTCGAAGAAATCCCCAACGTAGCAGTAACCGAAATCAAACTTACACCAACACTGAAACCGCCAAACATTATCGACTACGGAGTCAGCCAAGTTACTGTACAAGTGAAAGTTGAAAACACGGGAGGCTTCGACGCAACCTTTAACGTGACTCTTCATCAAGACTCAACCCTCCTCACAGAATGGACAAACATCTTCCTAACGTCCAAAACGTCAACAACCCTAGAATACATGTGGGCTACTTCAGCTCTTTCAAGAGGTTTCTACAATCTCACCGCGCAAGCAAGCAACATAACAGGAGAAGTTGAAAACGGCAGAACCGGCGACAACAAACTAATCCTTGAGGTTCTAGTAACTAGTGCACCTGTAGTCGCATTTGCTTATTCACCAGTTAAACCTCTCGTAGGAGAAGCAGTCCATATAGACGCTTCAGCCAGTCAAGCAGCACCCAGCTGGTCGATCAGCACGTACACATGGAGAATAAACGGCACCATACAGCCCACATACAATGACATGGTTAGTATCCAACATAGCTTCAACAGCAGGGCACTATTCAACATAACCTTGACAGTGACAGACAACGCCACATTAGGCAGCTCTCTCTCCCAACTCATATACGTCGGCTACCTTCCCGCCGCACAATTCACATTCTCACCCGTTACCCCAAAGGTAGATGAAACAATAACATTCGACTCATCCTCATCAGCTCCAGACACAGCAACAGTCTCAGGCGACGAAATCATAACCTATATGTGGGACTTCGGAGACGGCACAAAGGTCATTTACGCAGGCGTCAACCTCACGGAAACCACAACACACAGTTATGCAAGAAGTGGCAATTTCTCAGTCACACTGAAAGTATTCGACGGCGAAGATTTCAACGCCACAATCACAAAATTCGTTCTAGTGTCCAAAATCACCAGCGGCGTCACAGTCAGCCTAAACGCACAGACAATTCAGGTGGGTCAAAACGTCACAATAAGCGGACAGGTCACACCAACACGTGGCGGAGCAAAAGTCTCCATCCTATACAAAACAGCAACCACCGATTGGACGCTGCTACAAAACGTCACATCAAACCAAGCTGGAAGCTATCAACACACTTGGACGATAAATACTGCTGGAAACTACACAGTCAAAGCACGATTTGCAGGCGACGACAAATACGTCAACAGCGAAAGCCCAACAGCCAACATCCAAGTTCAAAGCACATCACCGCCTCCACCACCGCCTCCATCACTAGATTTGACACCCTACATCATAGGCGCCATCATACTCATTGTCGTCATTGGAGTAGGCATCTACCTAATTAGAAGGCGGAAATAACAAGCCCAACTGCCACCCTCTTCTCCTAATCAAGCGGCAGAAATCGAAACCTCTGACGCTCAGAACAACATTGAAGAACAAGAAACTCACACATACTTAGCTAGAGAAAGGGTCTGCACGTGAAGACCAACAAGACAGCATCAACCATTGTCTTCATACTAATCCTGAACATGATAATCATAGGCGAAGGAGTTTATTCACAACCTCTTCCAGACAACACAATTTTCATAGATCCGCCAAGCCTCACAGACGAAGCAAACATTCTCACACGCTTCACCATCAACATTAACGTCTCGAACATAGAAGGGCTTCACGGCTGGTCAATCAAACTCAGATATAATCCTGCGCTTCTTTACACAAACAGCAGCTTGATCAGAGAAGGCTCTTTCCTAAAAAGTGGCGGATCAACACTGTGGGCACCGCCGCGAATTGAGGAAGACTACCTTGCAATAGGCTCAATGATCACTGATTATGCATGGGCTGACGGAAGCGGAACCCTAGCAAACGTTACGTTTGTCGTAAGGAGAAGAGGAGAAACAATCCTTCACCTTTTTGCCACGAAACTAGATGATGTTGACATTAACCCAATTCTCCACACATCGCAGGACGGCTACTTCAGAAACATGGAGCCAACCCAATTACCCACAGCAAGGTACACGTACTTTGCGCAAGCCTACAATGTCTCCTTTAACGCTTCCTCAAGCTATTCGCCAGGCGGCACGATCCAAAGTTACTTGTGGTTTTGGGACCCCCCAGATTCAAGAGACACGAATAGAAGTACCAGCACAACAAATCCAGTAACGTTCCATCTATACCCAGGAACAATACCACCTAAACAGGAGAACGCATCAGTCAAACTGATCGTAACAGACAGCAGCAATGTGACAAGCAACATTCTAGTAGCCCTCATAACCTTCGGAATTGCCATCCACGAGTTAGCCGTACTATCTGTTGAAGCTTCACCCCACAGCGTTCTAATCGGCAACCTCAGCACTACCACAGTCAACGTCAACATCAGCAACAACGGGAACCAACTCGAAAGCACGACTGTCACACTCTCATACAACTCGACCTACTTCGACTTCCAGAACATAACAGCAACCCAATGGACGACACTGTACACAGTCGAAGTCAACGCTCTGGCTGGATTCGAAAACAGAACAGTCGTTTACATCTGGAACACAACAGGCTATGCCCAAGGCTTCTACGCAATAAAAGCTGAAGCAAGCCCGGTGCAAGGAGAAGAAAACACAACTAACAACATCCAAACGGGCTCAATGAGAATTGTATCTGTGCTTCACGCCCCAGTCGCGATCTTCACTTTTAACCCAGTCAATCCTTACGCATTTGAAAGAGTTGTCTTCAACGGTTCTCTGAGCTACGATCCAGACGGAGTCATAGAACGCTACAGGTGGAATTTCGGAGACTCCAATTCAACGACCACAACAGAATCGTCAGTAACCCACGCCTATAACAAAGCTGGAAACTTCTCCGTGACTCTAACGGTGACCGACGACGATGCAATCAACAAAAACGCAACCCAGTTGATTACCGTTCAAAAACTCGCAACAACAACATCAGTCTCAGTATCTCCAATCACGACAATAAGGGTTGGTTCAACAGCCGTAATAAGTGGCGAAGTCGCCAACGTCAGGTCACCCGTCAACGTTACAATTTTCAAGCGAGCACAAGGAGAAGGCATTTGGGACACCCTCACCGATTTGAAAACAGATCAGAACGGCTTGTTTTCACATGACTGGTCCCCATCCACTGCCGGAGTTAACGAGTTCAAAGCGGAATGGAACGGCGACGACGCATATCAGGGATCAACAAGCAACACCATACTCGTCGCAGCAAAGTTCAGCAGCATCGTCACTCTTTCGACAAACCAAACATACATCGCCCTCGGACAAACAGCAACACTAAACGGGTCGATCAATGCAACCAGCTCCGGATCAACGATCACAATCGACCTCAAATCAAGCGACGGGTCATGGAATCCGATTGGACACACGGTCTCAGACGAAAACGGAAGATATACCTTTCAATGGCGGCCCAACTCAACAGGCACTCACGAATTAAGAGCAATGTGGAATGGAGACGACCAAGCATTCGGATCGATAAGCAGCACCATAACGGTTGTGGCAAAGCTCAACAGCGTCATATCTCTTTCGACAGATCAAGAATACGTCTCCCTTGGTCAGGCAATAACACTGAACGGGTCGATAAGCCCAACCACTATCGGGGCAGTTGTGACAATTGAGTACAAGTTAAACAACGGGTCATGGAACCTGCTTGTTAAGTTGCACACAGACGAAAACGGATGGTTCAAGTTCGACTGGCGCCCAGACTCAACGGGCACCTACGAACTGAGAGCAAAATGGACTGGTAGCAACCAAGCCTTCGCATCAGAAAGCAATACAACAACCGTGACTGTTGTCCAAAACCCCCCAAACTTGACCACATACGCATTATACGCAGCTGCAATCATCATCCTAATCGCCGCAGCCGCAGCCCTCGCTTGGACAAGAAGGCACTAGTTGTGGCAAAACACAACCAACACAAACAATAACTTCTACACAGCCACACAAACACTCAAGAAGTTATTATTACTGTTTCTAAGCAGGAGTTAATAACATCTGAAACAGAAACCAGCCTACGTTCCATCCCTTGACGAAACCAGGCCTAACAGTGACGAAGCCCTGACACAAAACAGCGGGCAAGCAGAACCCAAAGCACCATACAAAAACCCAAACACACCCCAAAGCGCAATGCCCAGACTCGTTGATGTCACCGGGAACACTCTGACGACGATATCCATACAGCTTCAGCCGCACAACGCACTTCAACATAGTAGAAGAAGGTATAAAGGGAAAAGCCGCCTTCTTCTTTTGAAATTTCTTTTCCCGCAGCCGCAACCCAAAAAGCGAACCATGGCACAAAGCCCTTGCACTTGAACACGCAGCGCAATTCACCCAGTTCATAGTCTAGTTGAGGCGTAACTCACACGCGTTCCTTAGCGTCTCCTAACCCTACCTTTCTTCGGCTTGCGAAACACCGCATAACCAGCCAAAACCGCAGCGGTCACGAACACACCAACAACCACCATTTCAGAACCGAAACGTAAGACAAAACTAAACGGGTTTGAACCCTCAGGCTCCCACATGCTAGTGCTCGTCATCGAAATTATGATGGACGAAACAGCTGCATAATCAGTGGTCCGATCCTCCTGAAAGAACCGCATAGCCACCAAAATTCCCGTAGCCTTATCCCACCGAAACTCATACCAACGGCTACCCGCAATCGTGAACTCCGTAATGTTCGAGTAGTTCACAACGCGCTCAGCGTTGGCATACGTCTTCCGGTCAGACAGCTTAATTTTTGCAGATGCTGTCGGCGCATTGGTAACACTGTCTCCAACTTCCAAACCACGCGAAACAACAGTTAAGTTGAGTGTTCCCGCACCTGTCTCCACGTTGCCCGAGATCAACGTAACCGTTCTCGTGTTATTCTTGAACCGCGTTGTCCTAGCCAACATCACAGTCTTCTGGAACGCGCTTTCCACACTCATATTTATGGACTCAGTGTTCCTCGCGTCTCGAATCGCCTGAGGCATTGAGACACTGACATTTGCGGGCGAAACATCCCATCCACCCAAAACAGAATACGTTGCCCATTGACCTGTCTCAACCCCAACCTCATACGTCACAGCCGAAGCATCATTAACCGGCATCAACAGCGCCGCGGTCAATCCCAAAATAACCAGTAGAACAAATGTGGACTTCATGGTTTTCTCATATCTGTGAATAACCGACCTCCAACCTATAAGCAATGCTAAGCTATAGAAGCCACACCGGTTCACAGAATGCCCCGACTGAGATTACTTTTCTCGCAGCCGTCAACATGCCAAAAGCCACGCATAAGTATGTTGAACCGCACCACAAACCAAAAGTAAACAGAGCCCAACCCACCAACCAGAAACCAAAACAGCCGCCAAAACACCAACAGAAAAATAGAACTATCACCGCAAAAAAAATTTCTGCACCCATACTAACCCTCAACGCTTTCGCAGGAAAGCATAACGTAGCAATGAACCAGCATCCAGCATACTAAGAGAGGCATAACGCTCGAAATAGGATGCCAAATGCAGATTAGGCATACGGGCAATAGTGTTCAGTTCCATAAAGCTTTATCAGAAAGTTAAAATACAGTCTCAATAGATAGCTAGAGGATAGAGAGAGAGGCACGTGCAATGCTTAAGAGGTATTTGTGGCTAAATCTAACTGTAATTCTGCTCGTTACAAGCGGCATCCTCGCAACCGCACCCGTAGTACGAGCGCAAACCCCAACAATATTCATAGACCCCGACTACGTCTCAGGCGATTTAACCCCCACACCCGGTTCGTTAACTCAATGGAAAGTCAACGTATCCGATATTGCCTTTCCAGGCATGGTTGGCCACGAATTCTATTTAGCACTCGACCAACAAACCTTCACCGAGTTTGAACCCATAACAAACGGGAACTTCACCACAAACGCATCCGGCTGGACACCAACGGTAACAGTGACACGTGGAACCGCAACTTATGGTTATAATTCTAGCGATGGTAATCCGTCACCAGGCTCAGGACCCGGAAGCTACAGAATGAGAGCAAACGCCCCAGCTTCAGTGGGAGGAGCTTCAATAACCTACTTGCTGGCTCAAACTTTCAACTGGACCGTAGGAGCTCCACCCGACGGAGGCGCACTCCTGTCCTTTGCGTACACCATTAGCGGCAACAATTTTGGCTCAGTTTCAGTAGGCATTCGTGTAATAAAACCCGACTCCACCATCTCGACCCTAATCACCACGAGAACTTACACAAGTGCAAGACCTTGGTCGTACAACTTCACGACCGCTCCCGCAGCCGCGTTCACCCAAAAAGGCACCTACAGATTCGAGCTGAGAAGCCAGCTGATCACCGCAAACATCGGAACCAACAATTACGTAGAAATCAAGTGGGATGACGTTGGGTTGACATTGGCTCCAATTTCCGTTTCGGAAGGTCCGTTCCTAACCTCAGACCCACGCAACGTAGGTAAGACTTTCTGGACTGCCAAATACATGAGATTCCCAACCAACGTCAGCCTCTACGTCGCAGACTCGCTAATAGGCGAACCCTGGACCGCCATTTGGCCAGTCCTAGGAGGCGGCATGATAGCCAACTTCACACTGCGCGTAAACTACGGCGCAGCTAACCTTGACCTGTGGGGCACAAAACTACTTGAACCAGGTTTAGTTCCACCCTATACACCAATACCAATGTCACATACGGCTATTGACGCATACTTCAACAACAGGATTGTTGGCGACATAGCAGGACCCGAGAATCCTCCGGGCAGCGAATTATATCCATGCGACGGCAGAGTGAACGCTTCTGACATCGCCTATTTTGGCATGGTCCTCGGCACTGACGACTTAGCGGCTGACTTCACAGGTCCAGAGGATCCACCGGGAAGCGAAAACTATCCACCAGACGGCATCGTAGACGCCAGAGACCTAATGGGGATAGGCAAGAACTACGGCAGACACTACCCATAATCAGATGACTCTCCTTTTCTTTCTCTCAAATCCGCACAGTCACCTGTTCGTTACGTGAGGAATCCTGAACACCCTAGGTTCTGCGGAGTAAAGCTGTCCTGACCCACGCGCTCACTCTCGCAAGACCACGGTGAGCATAATACAATGGCCTATCAGACATTAACAATCTCAGAAAACCCCAACCCATCAAACCAAAGAACAAGACTCCACCTAAAGCAAAGATCACTTCAGGAAGATCCGCTAGTATCGACTTAGGGATGATTTTGCTCACGAAATACTCGTACCTGACATTGTTTTCAACATCAAACTCCCACGACCCAGAACTGACTTCAACCCGAACCTGGTGATGGATAAAATCGCTCCATATGTACTTGGATGCATCTTTCGGAAAGAACGTTATCGACCGATTGCCCTTCGACTCAAGCATCAGACTACTCTCATAGACCAAATTGGAATCAATGTGGACAGTTGCATTGAACGCTTCGGGGAAGTCTCCTGTGTTCTCAACCGTGAACGACACGACTAACGTCTCTGTGCCTGAAACATTCTGCATCGCTGCCGTCACACCCGCGACTTCAATGCCGTGGTTTTCAATACGCAAACGAAGTGTTGGGTCGCCTATTATGACCATGCTGTGAAGCAGGGTGTCATAATCGCTGTCGCTCAGCAAATTGAACGGAGACAAACCCGTCGATGTGCGCCGCATGTAATCTGCGGTGCTGTTCTTGAGCCATTGAAGAAAGGCTGTACCGATCATCTGGCCTTCGGACAGAGCCTTGTAAAAGCCATCATACGGAAAAGTGTACGTGTCATCGGTTGAAGCAACAGCGAGAAGGCCGTAGTCGTTTCCGAAAACCGATGCTCCAGCCAGATAGTCTTCATCAACGTATCTGCCCCCGGAGCAAACGAAAAAGTGGTAGAAGTACACGTGAGGGTTGAGGGTCCGGTAGTCAGAAGCATAAACTGTGCCGTCCCATTCGTAAAAAGTCTCTTTTGAAGGAACCTGAAATGTGTGATAAGTTGAGTTTCCATGAGACATTAGATAAAGCCACTGGAAACCAACTTCGTCCTGAAGCCTCTGTTTATAATCATCGGCGTTGGTTGTTCGGCCATTTGTTACTGAGATTACTTGAGGAGCGATGTAGCCCAGCGGTGTCCTGGCATCGTGATTCTGAGCCACTCCTTGGTCGTCCATGTACAATAGAGTTCGCCACCAAGGAATCGATGTAAGTTGATTTCTGTATTGACTATTTCTGTCAAAGTATCTTTTCAACAGATCAATTGGGTCACCATTGACAGTTGATACCTTGAGTCGCCCAACCCATATTTCTGGTCCCGATGTGTCCAAATGCTTATCGTAGATTCCATTGCCACTCGTGTCCACCCATATCCCATTCAAATCCATGAAATAGACATCTGTTGGAAACTTGTTTGACCCCACCTCGTACCACGCCTCAGCGATGTCCCCAACTAACAAGGCTCCAATGACGGTTTGGTTCCTTAATCTCCAAAACCTCTGAAGATACTCCCTGACCCCCTCCTTCGTTCCGTTCAAGAGCTGATTTGACGTGGTAATATTCAGTGAGAACCCAGATTTCTCAACATCTTCCTTGTACTGCTGCAGAGAAGTCGCAATCTCATCGTACATCCCAGACTCGGCTATGACGATGACCAAAGGCTCGTTAGACGGCGAATCTGTTGATAACACAACGGGAAGCTGGCTAAGGCAGGTGAGCAGCAAGATTGCCAAGAACACAAAACTGGATAACAAAACCGCTCTTGTAAACATCTTCGACATAATACTGGCTTCAAAACAGGAATAAATGCTTTCTTTCACCTTGTCTCGGAATTGCCAAGCATCATCGCGAGAATACCGAGCGAACCTAGGGAAATGCTTCATCCCTGAACGGAGGGTTTTTCCTCTTCTCTTTCGGCTTTAACCCAGTCTTTGTAGCCCCCTGCAAGGCTCCAACCCAGGATGAGCCCAAAAACGGCTACGGCATTGAGGGGGGCGGGCAGGAAGACTATGATGTAGATGATCATTAACGGACCGGCTAACACCGCAAAGCAGCCAAGAATGGTTATCCAGTACCATCTCTCAGATGAGAGCCAATCTAAGGGAAATCTCATTGTTTCCCCTCTAACAACTTAATTGGCTAAAGTGTGTTAAATGATTTATGATTGGAGAACAGCTAGCTATGCGAATTAAGGCGGTGTTGTTTGATCTTGGCGGCACGCTTGTGGATACTCCGTCCGATTTCGATTATGAGAACCTGCTAGTTCCGCTTCATCAAAGTCTCGTGAAGAACGGAGTTGTTGTTCCTTTTGATGAGTACAGGAAGGTTCATGTTGGCATTCGTGACAGAATTTGGAGCGAGGATTCTCTTAAAGAGGTAGCCTTTGCTTCAATAATATGCGAAGCCTTGGGGAGATTGGGCTATTCCTTTCAGTTTACGGACAAACTGATATTGGATGCCACTGAGGCTTTTATGGAACCTTGGATTCAAGCTAGAACTATGGAAGAGGATGTTCCATCTGTTCTTGGCAGGCTTAAGGAGAGGTTCAAGGTCGGAGTTGTGTCTAATTTCTCGTGTTCTTCAGCTGTGTGGAAAACTCTTGAGCGGTTTGGCGTTTTGACATTTTTTGATGTGGTTGTGGTTTCGGTGGATGTGGGCTGGCGCAAGCCCAGTTCGAGAATTTTCCAGGCGGCTTTGCGAGAGCTTGGTGTGTCGGCTTCGGAGACAGTGTTTGTTGGCGATGAGTTGGATCACGATGTGGAGGGTGCGAAGAAGGTTGGCATGTACGCGGTTTGGTTGAGAAGACCCTCTTCGATTGAGACAGTCGGCAGGATCAAGGCGGATGGCACAATTGGTAAGTTGGAGGAATTGTTTAGTGTACTGCGCAGATTCGAGTTGGCAGAGTAACTTAGGATGGTTTATGTGAGAGGCGAGTGTATCTAGAACGAACTTTCAGGATGAGTGGGGCTTCGTTGTTTGTCAAAATGTTTACTGTTGGGTTGTTGGCGACCAACTGTTTCTTAGTGGCGGACAAAGAAACAGGTAAAGCTGTCGTTATTGATCCGGGATTCGAGAGGGGGTCTGAGGCGAAGACCATCATTGACGAGATTGAACGCAATGGGTTCAATGTTAAGTTCATCCTTAACACGCATGGTCATCCTGACCACAATGGTGGAAACCAGATTCTGAAGGAGCGCTACAAGGCGCCCATTCTTATCCATGAGCAGGACGCTTCTTTGCTGAGTGATCCTCCAGCGGACAGAAAGCTTCGCGACGGGGAATTGATAGAAGTCGGCAACGTGAAATTGAGGGTCGTTCACACGCCGGGGCATAGCAGGGGAAGCATAATCTTGCTCGGCTCTGATGTGGTTTTCTCGGGTGACACCTTGTTTGCGGGTTCAATTGGCAGATATGATCTTCCAGGCGGTTCACTGGATGAGTTGGTGAATTCTCTGAAGAGCAAGATTTTGACGCTGCCAGACCATTTTAAGGTCTACCCAGGTCACGGCCCAGTTTCAACTATCGGTGAAGAGCGGAAGAATAACCCGTTTCTGCAGAGTTTTGACTGGACAGTGTTTAGATAGAGGGCAGCTTGATTATGCGCATTCAGCTGGATTTGACTAAGACTCCGTTCAGCCTGAGTCACACTTTATCGTGTGGGCAGACTTTCAGGTGGCAGCAGGAAGGAGATCGTTGGGTTGGCGTTGTTCGGCAAGAAGTGCTGAAGGTGCGGCAAAGCGACAACGATGCGTTGGAGTTTGCGGCATCGGCTGATGATATCGACAGTGGGTTCGTGAGGCGATATTTCCGTTTAGACGACAATTTGCCCGAAATCTACCTGCGGATTAGTAAGGATGGATTTGTGCGCCAGGCTGTTAAAGGGTTCCGTGGTCTTCGACTGCTTCGGCAGGAGCCTTGGGAGTGCCTTATCTCTTATATCTGCGCCACGTTCAAGAATATTCCAGCTATTAAACAGATGGTTTACAGTCTTTCAAAGCGTTTTGGCACGCCCATCCAATTTGAGGGTGTAGAGTTCTACGGTTTTCCTGAGTGCCGTGCATTAGCGGAGGCCAGTCTTCCTGACCTAAGGCGTTGCGGGCTTGGTTACAGGGCTTCGTATGTTCGTGAGACGGCTAGAGCCATTGACAGAGGCAAGTTTGACCTCGAGTCTCTAAGGGATCTGCCGTACGAGTTCGCGAAGAAGAAGCTAATGTGTTTGCCTGGCGTCGGCAGCAAAGTGGCTGATTGTGTTCTGCTTTTTTCGCTTGACAAGCTTGAAGCGTTTCCTATTGATGTTTGGATGAAGCGCATAGTCCTTGAGTACTATTCGCAGTATTTTGAGTCTGCGTTTGTGGAGAAGATGAGGACTCGTGAGGGTCTTTCGAGGGGGGAGTATCAGGCTGTTTATGCGTTTGGTAGAGAGTACTTTGGCGAGTTTGTGGGTTATGCTCAGGAGTATCTCTATCATTATAAGCGTTGTCTGTCGTTGCAGGGTTGAGAAGGCTTAAGTTTGTGGTTGGCAGCATTATGTTTGGTGTTTTCGAATGTTGTTCATTACTTTGATGCAGCCTAAGGGTAAAGGCGTCGAGGCCATCAAATATCTCAAGGGATTGAAGCCAGTTAAGGGCATTGTGATCAAGGGCGTGTATTTCACGTACGGACGTTATGATGGCGTGTTGATGTTTGAGGCTTCAAATGAAGTGTCGGCTATGAAGTTCATTATGGAGACAGGGTTTGCTACCCAGTACACGCTTGAGACTTTGATTGCGGTGCCAGCCGAAGAACTTTAACTGCCCTAGTCCTCTTTTTTTGTTGTTGCGTACAACAGCGAAGAGCCTAATCCATGGTCAAATGTTACTGTGAGTATGTATGTCGATGCTTCTGTGTGGATATTGTTTGCAAATGCATTATGTTTATTTAAGCTGTGGGCATGTATTGTACTTGATTGCCACGTTGTGTCGATGATATCTGTGGTGTGTGGACTTGGCGAAGAGACCGGGTAAGAATGAGGCGTTGGAAGCAGTAGACTTTATTATTAATGTTTTGCGTGAGCATGAGAAGGATTTGGATCGCCTCATAAGTGAGTTGGGCAAGGTTACTGCAAGGTTTAGTCAGGGCGGTGAGGTGCCTAGTAAGATTACGCGGGTTGAGGAGCGTTTGGGGCAGTTGCAGTCTGAGGTTTCGAGTTTGATTAAGGAGTTGTCTTCGCCGAAGGAGATGGGTGGGTATGGGCATCGTGGTCCGCCGGTTATTGTGCGTTGTAAGCAGTGGGATGACTTCAAGGTTCTAGCCAAAGATGCTGAGACTGTTTCGTTTTTGTTTAAGGAGGCGGAGAAGAGTTTTCAGGCTGACGCTTTGAAGGATGGTCGCGTGCTTACGTATAATGGTGAGTTTCCGCGGGATTCGAAGTTGTTGAAGTTTTGGCTTGCTCGCGAATTGAATGTTTCTGAGGATAAAGTGTTTGAAGGCGTCTTAGCGATAGGCTAGACTCGTTAGTATGAGTGCAGAAAAATTTTTTTGCGTTGAAAGCGCGGCTTTTCAGTTTGCTGTTTGAGCGCTGTTCCTGTTTCTGTATGGTGTTTCTGGCGCTGTTGGCTGGTGTTTTAGCGTGGCTTTCAATGTTGGTATGCGTGACGTTTAATGTTGGTAAGCGTGACGATTGAGTATGTTGACAGAGCTCTGCGGGAAGGGAAATTTCAAAAGAAGAAGGAGATAAGCCCCTTATACCTTCTTCTACCGTGTTGAAGCGCCTTGTGAAGCTGAAGCTGTGTGGACATCGTCATACGACTGTTCCCGGTGACGACATCATCCAGCATGGTTGTGCTGGGACTGCTTGGACAGTTGCAGGTTGAACATGCAAACGCAGACTGTTTGTGTGGGTGTTGATGCCCAGTCGCTTCTAGTGTCATCAACAAGTGCATTGTGCAGAGAAAGGTGAAGTTGTTGTTGACGTTGAAGGGTTTGCCACACCAACTTCTTTAATGTTGACTTGTAGGGATGGAGGAGGCGGGTTTCTGTTTTCATGTGTCGCTAACTTTGGCTTAGAAACCGTAATAATACCGAAGCGTTTGTCAAAGGATGGTTTCTTGTTCACGTGTTATTAATTTCCGCTTAGAACAGGTAATGATAACTTCTTTGAAGATAGGTTTAGAAGTAGTAGTCCACGCCGCGTGCTTGCTGACTACTACTTCTATGTTGGTGTTCCGGGGCGGACTGATGAGCTATGTGGGCGTTGTCGTTTTCATTTCGCGCGCTAGTTAGGACATAAAATTAAGGCAATTTTAGGTCAACTAGTCTAGGCTTGTTCTTACTCATCAGAACGACAAAATTTATCTGGATTCATACGAACCTCTTCAGAGGTGGTCGTGATACCTGAAAGATACAGCATTTTCCTTTCTCACACCAAAGATGATAAGGAATTCTGCAACAGATTCGATAATGCCGCCGCCTCTGTTGGACTAAGAAGATTTAGGTCAGAATTTGAGAAAATAGAACCACCTGCTTGGAAAACAATCAAGACTGAGATAGACAAATCTTCTGCGTTGTTCCTACTTATTGGAAAGGAATTAGTCAAATCGCAAGAAAGCAAGTCGGAAGAATGGAAATATACACAGAATTGGATTAGCTATGAAGTAGGTCTCGCTTGTGCCATAAAAAAAGATGTTTGGGTTTGGTGCGAGGAGCAACCCATAAACTTCCCTGTTCCTTACCTAAACAATTACGTCTTATACGGTTTCGGTTCTACTGATGAGCCATACATAGGTTTCCTCAAAATTGTTCTCGAAGGTTATAATCATGGGTTAAAGTTTCCGTTAGGTTGGGGTAAGCGAGGTTTCAAGTGTCCACATAATAAATGTGGTGCCCAATTCAATCTTCACAATTCTATGCCAAAAGGTTCTGTCTTCGCATGCCCAACATGCCTGAGGGAGATTACTCTGAATGAGGACTGGCTAATGGATTTGCATAAGAAAAGACGAAAGTTTCCTCTATGGTCTAGATAACTCATTTCTCAGTGTGTAGAGTGTGAACCACTGCTTTGATTTGCCTTTATATAGTGTGCTCTCTGAGTCTCTGTCTCTGTCTGATGCTCTGATATGAGGGAGGAGGGTTGGGTTGGGGATAGAATTTCTATGCCCCCCCCAAACCAAGGTGGCTAATTGCCTTTCAGGTTTGGGCTTTGGGTATCTGCGGCTGGCGCCGCAAGGGTGGGAAATTCTGGTGTGCTTCAGCTTTCATTTCTGGGAATCATGTCTAAAGGAATGCCTTAGGCATTTGTCAAGGCATGTTGCGTCGTCGTAATGAAGATGGAGAGAAACGGATAGGCTGTAAGTCCGTCCGCTCTATTCGCATCTCTTTGGTTGGGTACGCATGCCAATCTCTTTGATTTTCATTGTGCTACAACCACTTTGACAGATAGTTCATTACTAAAAGCTCCACTTGACCCTACCTCAGGGTTTGGAACGAAAGCACGAAACGTGTAAGTTCCACCATACCGTTGACCCGTATTTGGATTCGATGAAGTTATCATATATGGATATATCAAAAAGGTAATACTTTTTCCAGTAGAATCAGCCTGACTAGATGTCACTGGATTCCACGATGTTCCCTCTTTCTTCTCTAATTCAACAATTATTGTCTGCTGTAATGGAACGTTCAAATCTGCTCGAATATAATAATAGTCGTTAAACGAGCGTACTGTGGCATATGGCAGCAACGTATATTGATTATATTCAAACTTGTATGGTCCTGAAAGCGTCACTTTCTGTTCTTTCGGAGAGATGTTAGAAATATTCGAGATATTGGATATAATATATGCTACTCCAACTATCGCTAGAATCATCATTGCTAAAGCAACAGCTTTCTCACGATGAGAAAGAGAAAGGCGATAGTGTCTATTGCCATCTCTGTCTCTCATCTGTGTGTCGGGGACACTATGAAGGCTTGTTTCCATGTCTTTCCTTTTCCCATATGTTATACTTAGCGTGAGCGCTTGAACCTTGCGCATGAGTTTTCTTTGTTCCAGCCTTCATCATGAAAAAGCCAGCAGCTGCGAGAGCTGCAGCCCCGATGATTTGCCAAATGTAATACTGCCAAAAGTAACTAGGGAAATATGTGAGGTAGTCCCAATGCATCTGCTGATAATGAGTCGGATAATAGATGAAGATCAATCCAAGCATTAGGAAGAGACCAGTAGAAGCCAAAGCCAGAACACTCAAACCAAACCAGAACAGAAGAGTTTTTCTGCCTCTGAACACAGGTTGTCCCAAAATATCAGTTTTGAAGATTGTGAATGATAAGTCTTCTCCTCAAGCGCCTATTTCCACATTCTGAAGAGCATGCATCTTCAGCAAGAGAACGCTGTCGAATTTGACGCCACGCTATCGTCGTTTGGGTTGGGGATAGAAATTCTATCTTTTTTTTTATCAAGAGATGGAAAGTGGTTCAGACATTATGTCGCTGGCTGGCAAGCCAGCTTAGATTTGTTTGACACGCTTTTCAGGATGCTAATCAGATATGAGAATTGCCCGTCTGGTTAATGTTCTCAGG